>JAQWPC010000172.1:0-5996 GCA_029245555.1 Alphaproteobacteria bacterium | reverse complement strand
GCTAATTTTGCGCATCTTTTAACAACGGTACTAAAAAAATTTATCGGACTATTTTCTTTTTCTTCGAGAGATAGGTAATATTTACCTACTGACTTAATCAATAATTCTAAGCTTTCATAATCTTGGTGGTAGGCGTGGTATTGAAAGGTTCCTATTCTAATATGTGAATGCGAAACCCTAACTAAGATACTTGACCTTGTTGGAGAGGGCTCATCATTTCTCATAAGATTCTCACCAGTTTCAATCAATGATAAAGATTGGGAGGAATTAATACCTTGGGCATCAAGATAACTACTGCATAAAACCTCTCTCACCCCTCCTTTAAGAGTTAAACGGCCATCTCCTCCTCTCGAATATGGAGTAATGCCACTACCCTTAGTTCCTAAATCATAGAGTTTTTTATCTTTATAAAATTGTGCACTGGTGAAGCCTCGTCCATCTCCAATATCAGGATTGTATACTCTGAATTGGTGTCCATGATATCTCATAGCTAAATTTTTTTTTTCTGGAAGCTTCTTGTGATTGAATAAAGCAAAGGTATCAATCCATTCTTTATCACTTAAATTTGAAAATTCATTAATGCTATCATTTTTAAATCTTATAATTGTATTTGGAAAAACTGCAGGCTGTACTTCATCATAAAATTTTTCATTTAAGAAGGAGTATGGGGATATTAATTCTGGAAAAGTATCTTTATTCAAAAAATTTCTGCTGGAGAAGAATAAGAAAATTTAAATAAATCTGCTACGGGCTTGTATGTCAACTTACCTTTATAAGTACTCAATCCATTTAAATGATGAGCAGAGCTTTGACAAAATGCTTCAATGCCAGAGTCAGCTAATTTTGAGATATATGGGAGAGTCGCAGTATTTAATGAGATAGTTGAAGTCCTAGGAACGGCGCCTGGCATATTCGCTACACAATAATGAATGACATTGTCAATTACATACGTTGGATCTTCATGGGTAGTAGCCTTGCTAGTCTCAAAGCATCCTCCTTGATCAATTGCAACATCAACCACAACACAAGAGTGTTTCATTAATTGAAGATGTTTTTTTTGGATGACTTGAGGTGCCTGTGTCCCTGGTATTAAAACAGCACCTATAATAAGATCATAATCAGAAATAATATTTTCTATTTCAATATCATCAATATTTAGAATTTTAGCTTTAGGGAATTCATTTATAAGAAACTCAATTCTTTCTGGGTTTTTTTCTAAAATAGTCAGGTTAGATTTCATTCCATCTGCGATTAGGGCAGCATTATAGCCAACCACTCCTCCACCTATAACTAAAGTATTTGCTGGTGGACTATAACTTGAACCCCCAAGTAAGATTCCACTTCCACCTGAGTGTTTTTCTAAACATTTAGCACCTGCTTGTATTGATAGACGCCCTGCAATTTCACTCATAGGGGTTAATAATGGCAGCCCATGAGAGTCACTTGTAATAGTTTCATAGGCAACTGATATACATTTACTTTCTAAAAGCTGTTCTGTTAACTGTTTAGATGAAGCTAAGTGCAAATAGGTAAAAAGAATTTGATCTGGTTTTAGTAGTTGAGTTTCACTTAATTGAGGCTCCTTAACTTTAATAATTAGTTCTGAGATTTCAAATATGTCTTTGGGGTCTTTTAAAATTTTTGCCCCAGCGCCCACATAATCATCATCAGAAAAACCTGAACCAATACCAGCATTAGACTCTACAATAATTTCATGATTATTTTTTACTAATGACTTAACGCTTTGGGGAGTTAAACCAACTCTAAATTCATTATTTTTAATTTCTTTTGGAACGCCTAAAATCATAAATCTACCTCTACCAATTCTTTTTCCCTATCAAGAAACTTATATTCCATTTTTACTGTTTTAAACATTGAATTTATTTCATTAAAGACATCATTGGGTAAAAAATCAGCACAAGAATAAACATCTAATTGCATGAGCCCAGGGTTTGTTTCATCCCATATGTGTAATGCTATATGACTAGTTTCAATAATAGCAACAGAGGTCATCCCCTTATTACCTTTTTCATTAACATAAGTTGTATAAGGACCTGCTAATAATTTCATATCAATTTTTTTTATAAGCGTTCTAATCCAATCAGAAATTCTATTCAAGTCTTCCTCTTTAGGGCACCAGCCAATATCCGCTCTAACTATTAGATGTTTATGTTTTTGTGTCATGTTAACCTCACTTTTGAGGTATTCATCTCAGGGAATACCGTTACCTGTGTATTCGTTTACAGAGAATAGCTATCTGACTAATTAGGATGATATCATAAAAATTATTCTACAGCGATCGGATTTTATATGACAAAGCTATAAAATTATTTTTTGTGTTTCTTGAAATGCCTATAATATAAATCCATGATTGGCTTAGAAGTACTTAAAAATAGAATAAAAGAGGCTCCTAAAACCTCAGGCGTTTATCTCTTTAAAAATAAAAAAGATATCCCTATTTATATTGGAAAAGCGATCAACATCAAAAGAAGGCTATCTAATTACGGTAATCTTCCAAAATTGCCAAGAAGACTTCAGAAAATGGTCTCACAAACTGTAAATATTGATTTTGAATTAACTGAATCTGAGAGAAACGCTCTTCTTTTAGAAGCGTTATTAATTAAGAAATTTTCACCGCGTTATAACATTCGCCTTAAAGACGATAAATCATTTCCTCTTATCAAAATAACAGATGGCCAATTTCCTAGATTGACTCGCTTTCGTAATGACTTCCACCAAGATGATCGAGTTTTTGGACCTTTTACATCTGCACTAAAAACAGACAAGGTTATCAAAATACTTCAAAAATCATTTAAATTAAGAAGTTGTACTGATTTAGAGTTTAAAAACAGAAAAAGGCCTTGCTTGCTGTTTGACTTAAAACAATGCTCTGCTCCATGTGTTAAATATGTAAGTCAAAAAGATTATGAAAAACAAGTGAGTGATACGATTAAATTTTTTCAAGGCAGTCAAAAATCAATATTTGATAAGCTAGAAAAACAAATGATTTTTTTTAGTAAAAATGAAAATTATGAAAAAGCAGCCGAGGTAAGAGATAGTATCCAATCATTAAACTATATTATCAGAGAAGAAATAAAAGTTGGCAATCAAGATACAAATTATGACTATATCTACATCAATGATAAAGGCTACTTTTCTATTTTTATAGGTTTTATTCGCTATGGCAGATATTTAGGAGGTAATTTAATATACTATTCAGAAAAAGTAGAAGATGACATTGATGCTACATCTCTAATAATTCAATTTTACTTAAAAAGTTTTAGACCTAATAAGATTATCTTATCAAAAAAAATTATTGGCTATTTGGAATTAAAATCGATTATGAATGAAAATTATAAGATAGAAACATCCTTAAGAAATAACACAATGCCTGGTATTAGACAGATTTCTAAACTAACTCTAAACAAGAATGATAAAGAAGTTCTTCTTCAAAAACAAAAATATCAAAGTAGTAAAGAAATTTTAGAATTACTGAAATATCGTTTTGGTATCAGTCATTCTATTGAAAGAATTGAAGCCTATGACAATAGTTTTTTTGGAAATAATTACGCTGTCTCCTCTTATGTTGTTTTTAATGAAGATGGATTTAGCATTAAAGACTCCAGGACTTATAAGTTTAAAGACTATGATTTAAAGAAGTTTGGTGATGCAGATCTCATGAGAAAAGTTTTTGAGGCTAGATTCTCTAAAGACGATAAAGTTCTTCCAGATATTATGATCATAGATGGAGGTATGCCTTATTTAAAGATTTGCAAAGAAATAATCGAAAAAAATGGCATTAAAGAGGATATTTTTTTAATTGGTGTCAGTAAGGGTTTTAAAAGAGATTTTCGCTTTGATCGCTATCATACTTCTAAAGAAAGAAATATCTCTTTGAGGGAAGTTCCACAAATTGAGGGTTTTATTCAAAAAATGAGGGATAAAGCGCATAATTTATCGAAAAAAAATAGCATGAAAAGAATGTCCGATTCATTAAAAACAAGTTTTCTTGACGGAATTGCCGGTATTGGAAAAATTAAAAAAATGAGAGTTATAAACTTTTTTGGCAATGTACAAAATTTAAAACAATCTACACGCGACGAACTAATTCAAATAAAGGGATTAAATTCTAAAAATATTCAGGATATATTAGACAAAATAAATGGCTAAAATTTACACAATACCAAACATAATTACATTCATCAGAATAATATTAATACCAATAATCTTGTATCTCTTGTTCTCAGAAAATCCAAATATTGTATTACTAGCCGGTGGTCTTTTTATTATCTCTTCAATTTCTGATTATTTTGACGGATACCTAGCAAGAGTATTAAATCAATCATCAAAGTTAGGGACATTATTGGATCCCATAGCAGATAAATTATTAATCGCTTCAGTTATAGTTGTTCTTGTTGATACAAATGTAATTTCGAATTTGCATGTTATCCCAGCAATAATAATTTTATTGAGAGAAATTGCTATTTCTGGACTTAGAGAATTTTTAGCCAAGATGAATACTGATATGCCTGTTAGTAAACTTGCTAAATATAAAACAACATTTCAAATGGTGAGTCTCTCAATTTTAATTATCAGTCTAGGTTTCCAACTAAATGATTTTTTATGGAATCTAGGCCTTGTAACGCTTTGGATAGCAGCGATTATTACATTGCTGTCTGGTTATAATTATATGGCCAAGGGACTAAAGCATATTTGAAAATTACTATTAAATATTTTTCTTGGATTAGGGTTAAATTGAAAAAAGGATCTGAAGAATTTGATTTTGAACAGAATACTAGTTTTAAAATAGCTTCAAAAATTTTACGTGAAAAACATCCTATCTTTGAAGAAGTATTTAATGACTCAAGCATCAAATTTTTTTTAAACCTTAATGAAATTGAAAATCAAGATATTGCCCTTAAAGATGGCGATGTTATTGCCTTTTTGCCCCCTGTCACAGGTGGATAATGATAAAAATAACTGATAAAAATTTTAATCTTGAGGAGGAATTCTTAGAAATAAACATAAAAAAAAATGGTGCTTACAGTTTTTTTCTAGGAACTGTAAGAGATGATATCCTTCAAAAAGAAAAAAAAATTGATGGTATTTTTCTTGAATGCTATCAAGAATTAGCCTACCAGCAATTAACTAAAATTCGAAATCAAGCAATCCAAAAATGGAATCTCACAGATTGTAATATTATTCATCGTATTGGAAAACTAGCTCTTGGAGAGAAGATAGTATTAGTTATGACTTCATCTCAACATAGAGCTAATGCTATAAGTGCCTGTGAATATGTAATAGACAATTTAAAAGTTAATGTTGCGTTTTGGAAATTTAATATTTTAAATGAAAAACAAGAAGCTGTTCAATTTAAGAAAAAAGATTTAGATAAATTTCTTGAGTGGTCAGAAATAGTCAAAACTAATTAATCACTATAATTGGGGTCAACAGTTTTCATATATAGCTCAGAAACTGTTTTAGTCACTTCTCCTACGTTAAATATTTGATCATCAATTTTACCGACTGGTGTAACTTCGACTGCAGAACCAGTTAAGAATATCTCATCAGCATTTTTTATTTCATCAGGATAAATTTCTCTTTCAATAACATTGATGTTCTTGGATTTAGCTATATCTATTACCGTCTGTCTGGTAATGCCATTCAAAAAACAATCGGGAATAGGCGTGTGAATTTCACCATTCATAACAAAAAAAATATTTGAACCAGTTGACTCACTAATCCTTCCTTTATAATCAAGCATTAAAGCATCGCTATATCCGTTTTTTTCTGCTTCATGCTTGCTAAGGGTGCATATCATATATAAACCAGCTGCCTTTGCATCAGTTGGTATGGTATCTGGTGCGGGCCTTCTCCATATTGCGGTTTGTAAGGCTATGCCTTTTAATCGATCTTCTTTTGAAAAATAACTAGGCCACTCCCATGTGGCAACTGCTACATTTATCTTGTTTTTTTGAGCAGATACAGCCATCATC
>JAQWPC010000155.1:0-5974 GCA_029245555.1 Alphaproteobacteria bacterium | reverse complement strand
GTACTACGCGGTTGTGATTTCACATATGAATGATTTTTTAGAGAAAGAGGAGATCATCTCTGGCAGCTCCACCCTTACTCTTGTTAATGCCTTGGGGATGGTTATGGGACCTTTATTGGTCTCTCTTTTTATGGCTTATTTTGGAGCTTATGGATACTTTGTTTATATGATTGTTATTTATTGTTTAGTTGCCCCTTATAATTTTGCTCGTATTAGAGTGGGACGTACAAGTGATATTTATGAAGATAACACCCCTTCAATGATTGTGCCTCGAACAACATCACCTATTGGAATGCAATTGGCAACCGATCAAATTATTAATAAGATAGAAGAAGATGAGGAAAAAACATCATGAGTGTTGATAAAGAATTAACGAGACTTGGCCTAACATTGCCAGCTCCGGCTAACCCAGCAGGGAGCTATAAACCCTGTATTATTGCTGACAATACTGCATATATTTCAGGTCAGGGGCCCTTACTCGATGATGGCACGTTTGCCAAAGGCGTAGTAGGGAATGATCTGGATTTGGAAACTGCTCAAATGCATGCTCAAAGATGCGGTCTAGCTATTTTATCAGCTTTAAAAGCAGAAATTGGAGATTTGAATAGAGTTCAGCAACTTATTAAAATCACTGGATTTGTGAACTGCACAAATGATTTTATCAAACAGCCTTTAGTTATTAACGGTTGCTCTGATCTTATGAAAGAAGTGTTTGGCGATAGAGGTGTTCATGCCCGGGCAGCAGTTGGTGTTAATTCCCTACCCTTAGGATTTTCAGTAGAGATTGAGGCTATCTTTAAAATTAACTAAAACTTCCTGATTGACAAATCTTTAAATTTAGAAAAATATCTTCTTAGGAATATATTTTAAGGGGGCGTGCCATGCAGGTACAATTTCAAAGCAACTCACTCAGCGTGAGTCATCAAGATAAAGTATTTCAATTACATCCAGTTTGGTTAAGAGAGCGTCTTCCAGGAGAAGAGTATTTTGACATCGATACTCATCAAAGACTTTATGAGCCCTCTTCTATTGACCTAGAATTGCAAATTACAAATGCAGAGTTATTAGAAACCCAACTCCGTATTGAATTTAATGATGGCATTAAAGGTTCTTACAATATTAATGAGCTATTAAAAGAAATAGACGACAATATCAACAAAAGGGGACCAATTCCTAATCGCATTCTTTGGGATGCCAGTTTTCAAACGTTTCCTGAATTTAACTTTGAAGATAATATGGCTGACAAGGAACCTATGTACAATTTACTCATAGATTTTTATAAATATGGGTTTGTCATTATTAAAAATGTTCCAACAGAAGATAAATATTTATTAAAATTTGTTAATTCTATCGGACCTGTTAAAGTTACTAATTTTGGTGAATACTTTGATGTTATGTCAAAACCTAATCCTAATGATCTTGCTTATAAGCCTATTGCACTTCCGCCACATACAGATAACCCTTATCGCAAACCTGCAGCGCCAGGTATTCAATTTTTACATTGTCTTAAAAATGAAGTCTCTGGTGGCTTTTCAACATTAGTTGATGGTTTTGCCGTTGCAGAATATTTGAAGCATAATAATCCAGAGGCCTTTGAATCTTTAACAACTACAAATCTTCGTTATCAATTTCAAGATAAAGACATAGTCCTTGAGAATTGGGGAGAATTAATCGAGCTAGATAAAGATGGCGATTACAAACAAGTCCGATATAGCACAAGAGTAGACTATGTTCCTCCATTAGAGACTGAAAAATTAAGAATATTCTATCAATCAAGAAAATTACTTAGTGAATTATATTGCTCTTCAGATTTTGAACTCAAGTTTAAATTACAACCAGGTGATATTATGATGTTTGATAATCATCGATTACTACATGGTCGAACTGCCTATGACGCAAATGAAGGAATGCGGCACCTTCAAGGCTGCTATTTAGAGTTTGATTCTACAGACGGTAAACTTCGTCACTTAGCTCGAAAGTTTAAATAAATTAACTAATGGCCGAGTTAGATATTATCTCGGCAGAGGTATTTGCATGCAAGACTGATGCTCCTCAAATCATATGGGCTAAAGATATGTCCCCCATGTTTGAAGCAAATATTATTGTTAAATTAAAAACAGAGTCAGGCATTGAATGCGTAGGGGGAGTGCTGATTCCCACAGAACATTACTACGACCAGTCTATTGTAGAAGCCTGTCGAAATTTATTTCCTGAGATTCTAGGAAAAAACTTGGAACAACGGTCGCAACTTACAAAGTTTATGCTTTCACGTTGTGTTCCTTTAAACCCTCTAGCGAGTTCCTCTATAGACATAGCTATGTGGGATGGATATGCAAAATATATGGGAAAGCCCCTTTGTGATTTATTAGGTAGGAAGAGAAATAGCATTGCCTCTTACGCCTCTACTCCCCTCTTCCACAGTATTCAAGACTATGTAGACTTTGTAAAAAAACTGGAAAAACAAAATTTTCATACAATTAAGTTTCATACTTGGTGTAATGTTGAATTTGACCTGCAAATGGTTTCTGAAGTCTGCCCTCAATTTCCAAATATAAAATTCATGATTGATTGTGAGCAGCGCTATAATCGTGAAGAAGCACTTTTGCTTGGAAAAAAATTAGATGAGTTAAACTTTGTGTGGTTTGAGGCTCCATTTGATGATTTTGATTGGGATAGCTATCAATGGCTTAGCTCTCAAATTAAAACTCCTGTAATTGGAGCTGGAAATTCTATTCTTAGCACTTATCAAATAGAACAATCTCTCAAACTTGATGTATTTCATCATGCTAGAGTCGACACAACTTATGTTGGAGGCATCACGAAAACACTAGAGGTGATGAAAATAGCTAATAAATTCAATAAAAATACAGAACTTCAATCTTGGTCGTATCCTTTAGGGCAGGCAGCCAATCTGCATATCATGCTAAGCCATAAAAATTGTGATTATTTTGAGCAAGTTGTTCCCCTCGAAGACCACGAACATGGGGCTAAAACATTCATTCGAACTGATCATAAAGGGGAGGTTACTGTAAACCCCGAACCCGGTCTGGGAATACAAGTAGACTGGGAAACTGTCAATCGTGATTGGTATTCTTATTTGAAATTAGATCAAAGCGGACTTAAGTCAGAAACCAGATCAATCTAGTTTCTTCTCATACAGTATAAAAGACAATGAAACAGTTTATTAAAATTATAGGTTTTATTTTAATTATGACAGGAAATAGCATGGCACAGAGTTTTTACAATTTTTCAATCAATGACATAGATGGAAATTCAATCGATTTAAAACAATTTGAAGGTAGACCAGTTCTTTTAGTAAACACTGCAAGTCGATGTGGTTTTACCAAACAATATGCTAATCTAGCTAATCTTCACCGCGAATATTTAGACAAAAATCTCATTATTATTAGCACTCCCTCTAATTCCTTTCGACAAGAACTAAGTGATGAGGAAGATGTTAAAGAATTTTGCTTGGTAAACTATCAAACAAAATTCATTTTAACTGAGATTATTGAAGTAAAAGGTGCAAATGCTCATCCTTTATATCAATGGATATCTGATGATTATGGAAAAACACCTAAATGGAATTTTAATAAATTTCTATTTGATGGACAGGGTCAATTAATTGAAAATTGGTCATCCATGACAAAGCCGGATAGCAAAAAAATCACCTCTATCATTGATCGATTAATTTAAGTTATAATTTTTATTATCTGAAATTAAAAGAAATAAAAAAGGCACCCTAGGGTGCCTTTTTTTGAGTAGTACTAGTGTTTAAAATTTAGTTAAATTCAGGGTAGGCAACAGTTGTTAGCTCTGCCTTATCTAAACCTACAGCTTCAGTTTCTTCGCTAACACGAAGACCTGTAGTTGCTTTTAGAATGAAGAAGCCAATTGCACTAAGTGGTACAACGAGAACGGCCGCTGCTAAGATACCAATAATTTGTACGATGAAATCACCGCCACCAAAGATACCTACTGCAAGAGTTCCCCAAATACCTGCAACTAAGTGAGCTGAGATTGCTCCCACCACATCATCTATTTTCATTTTATCAAGCATTGGAATAGCAATTGTACAAACTATGCCACCGATAGCTCCAATGATCATGGATGTAAAGTGATTAGTTAAATCTGGACCCGCCGTAATTGCTACAAGACCAGCAATGGCACCGTTAAGAGCAATTGAAAGATCGATCTTTTTAAACATTAGTTGAGAGAGCATGATCGCTGCTACTACACCACCACAAGCTGCGATATTTGTATTTACCACAACAATCGATATAGCTACTGCATCCAGAGCACTACCAAGAGCTAATTGAGATCCACCATTAAAGCCGAACCAACCGAACCATAAAATAAACGTTCCCAGAGCGGCTAAGGGCATATTAGCACCTGCGATAGGATTAATTTTTCCATCTTTCCCATATTTTCCAGATCGAGGACCTAGAATTAAACAACCAACAAGAGCTGCCCAACCACCTACGGAGTGAACGATAGTAGAACCAGCAAAATCGGAAAAGCCCATCTCTGCTAACCATCCGCCGCCCCATGTCCAAGAACCATAAATTGGATATATAATACCAGTCATAATCGCTGCAAATATCATAAACGGCCAAACTTTTATTCTTTCAGCACACGCGCCTGATACAATAGAGATTGCTGTAGCACAGAATACCATCTGAAAAAACCAGTCTGAAGCAACTGAGTAGCCTGTCTCTGCAATAACAGCAACATTGTCAGCACCGTCTAAAAGAGCAAGTTCATCTGCAGAAGGGTTATAAAACATTCCTCCTAAAGAACCAATCCATCCTGAGACGTCGACATACATCAAGCTGTAACCGACAAAGTAAAACATGATGCCAGCAATTGAATACAGGGCAATATTTTTTAATAAAATAGCAGATGTATTTTTCTTACGCACAAAACCTGCTTCTAACATGGCAAAGCCAAGAGCCATAAACATGACAAGAATTCCACCAAATATAAACAGGAATGTATTAAAGACAAAAGCTGTCTCCGCGGATACTTCCGCACTAGCTATTCCCGAAACAAATAAAGTGGGAATTAAAAATGATAATATTTTTTTCATAGGGTCTCCTTATTTAATTGCCTCAGCGCCACGCTCGCCTGTACGAATACGGACAACCTCTGACACTTCTGTTACAAATATTTTACCATCACCAATTTTTCCTGATTTCACAGCATCAGAAATTGTTGTGATAACTTTTTCTACATCTGCGGAGTCCACTAATACTTCCGCTCTTGATTTAGGAAGAAAGTGCACCTCATATTCTGCACCTCGGTACAGTTCAGTGTGCCCTTTTTGCCTTCCATAGCCTTTGGCCTCAACAATCGTTAGTCCCTGGATATCTACACTTGTTAGTGACTGTCTCAGAGCTTCGACTTTATCGGGCTTGATAATTGCTGTTACTAGTTTCATTTTTACCTCACTAATATTTTTAAGTAATGAGAGGTTTATAAGGAGAGAATCGATAAAAAAATAATGCTAAGAAAGAAGAGAAAGTATGCGTTATTTGAATAACACTAAATTAACCAATATTTTCAACAGTTTTTAGGCTAAAACGCTTAAGCGGAGGTGATAGTTTTTTTGGGATCAAAAAATGGCTTTTCTACAACAGTGCCTTTTAATATTCCAAAATCTGTACAAATATCCAACTCCAAACCTAGTGTTGTGTGATTTATCTCCACCATTGCCAAGGCAATATTTTTTTTCAGCCGTGGAGAGAAAACAGCTGAGGTAACCTTCCCTATATCCTTACCCTCTTTTTTTATAGACCAGAAATTTGTATTAGGACCTAGGAGAGGATCACCAGATAGCTCGAGGCCAACTTGTTTTCTTGAGATGCCTTTGTGGTGAATTTCTTGTAATGCCTGTTTGCCTATGAAATTTACATCACCGTTTAAAGCAACCAAACGATCAAGCCCTACTTCAAATGGATTGGTATGGATATCT
>JAQWPC010000151.1:0-1871 GCA_029245555.1 Alphaproteobacteria bacterium | reverse complement strand
AGAAGTTTGTTGATAAAAACAAAAGTGAAATGGTACAAAATTTAAATATTAGTGAAAAAAATATTTCAGTAACCAATAACACTTATGTTATGATCAAAGATGAAAAAATAGGAGTAATAACTGGATTTAAAATTTTTTTTGTCGAACAGTTTCAAGATATATTAAAAAGTAATTACCAAAAAATCATAAAAGAACAAATCTCTCCCTATATGGATATAAATATTGATAATTTTCTAAGTGCGCCTAATGAAAGCTTAATGATCAAACCTTCTTTTGATGACAAGGGTAATTTTTCTAAACTTAATATTTATTGGGGGGAGGCTAGCATAGCAACTCTTATAAAGGGTGAAGAAATATTTAAACCCAAAATCGAAGTTTTAAAAGATGATTCATTAATTAGTCAAGACCAACAATTAAAAATTTTAGAAAAAATTCAAGATTGGCTCACTGGTACTTATATCAAAAAAATTGATCTATCTGATCAGTTGGGGCAATTTAATAACACCCCGGAAGAGCGAAGTTTTATTTTTAAGCTTAATGAAAAATTTTTTAATTTTTATGAATTAAATATTCTTGATGAATTCAAGTTAATTGAAGAATCAAAGAGAAAAGAAATACATGCCCTAAATTTTAGACTTGGAAAGAATGTAATTTTTAATAGTGAGTTAATAAGACCTGAGTTAATGAAAGTTAAATTTTATTTATGGAATATTTTCAATGATAAGAATTTTAATCTTGACACTTATATACCAAAAGATGGTAATGCAACTCTAAACGTTTCTGAAAAACTTGATCAAGAGCTATTATCTTTTCTTGGCTTCATTCTACAAAATGATTTATTAATGAGAATTGATATATTCAATGAGTTTGAAAAACAATTATTTAAAAGAGAAAACAGAGGTCCTTTTTCTTTGCCAATGGACTTATCTAATTTACTAGGAATAAAAAAAGAAAAATTAATTGATATTCTAAAAAGTCGATCTTTTTTAATCCAAGAAATAGAGGAAAATGATCTTTTGGTTTCTAAAAAACTATCTCCTAACAAGGCTAAGATAGAAAAGAAAAATAACAAAGTAATCAAAAAGAAACCAAAAAAGGTAATGAAACCAACTTCAAAAAAAATCTTTAACAATCCTTTTAATCAATTAAAAGATATTAATGCTAAATAAGTTTTTTCAATCATTTAATAAACCTGAAAAGAATGAAAATATTTCTTTTAATGATGATTTATACATGTTGATCTATGAAATAATAATTGCAGATCACGAAATTTCTTCAGAAGAAATAGATTTATCGTCAGAATTACTAGATTTTTATTTTCAAATTCCTAAGGAAAAGAATGAGATAGAATTTAAAAAACTAGTTGAAAATCAACACTTTAATACAGATTTATCCCAGAACGCTATGAGATTAAAAACATCATTGTCCTACGAACAACGTATGGATGTAATTTTGATTTGTTGGCAAGTATTAATGGTAGATAAAAATGAAGATCAATTGGAGACCTCTACAGTAAGAACAATTTCAACGTTGTTGGGTTTAGAGGATAAAGACTTTATATTGATAAGAAATAGAGTAAAAGACTCCTTATGACTTACCTGGTAAATGATAAATGTATCAAATGTAAACATATGGACTGTGTTGAAGTTTGCCCAGTAGACTGTTTTTACGAAGGCGAAAACATGTTAGTAATTAATCCAGATGAATGCATAGACTGTGGTGTTTGTGAACCAGAATGCCCTATTGAAGCAATAATTCCTGATAATCTCGATGAAGGAACAAAATGGCTAGATGTAAATGAAAAATATTCACAAATCTGGCCAAATATAACAACTAAAAAAGACCCTCCAGCTGATGCAAAAGACTGGGAG
>JAQWPC010000138.1:0-2141 GCA_029245555.1 Alphaproteobacteria bacterium | reverse complement strand
GTCCATCTTCACTCATTAATACATGATGATTTACCCTCTATGGATAATGATGATTATAGAAGAGGTAAATTAACGGTTCACAAAAAATTTGATGAAGCCACAGCCGTATTGGCTGGAGACATGTTTCAGGTTCTCTCAGTTAAAACACTGGTTGAATCAAAACACCTTTCTCCTAATCAAAAAATTAAATCTATCCAGATGCTTTCTAGGGCAAATGGTTTAGAAGGATTAATTGCAGGACAATCTTTAGATATCTATATGAAAAAAAATTCTACAATTAAAGATATAGAAAAAATGTATCTTTTGAAAACAGGCGCATTATTTAGCTTATGTTTCAACCTTCTTTCAAATGTAAAGACCTTGAACTCAAAAAAGAAAGAAGAATTAAAAAAAATTGGTGAAACAATTGGAAAAATTTTTCAAATAACAGATGATATGCTAGACAGATGGGGAGATGAAAAAAAAGTAGGAAAGAAGATTAACAAAGACTCCAAAAAGGCAAATATTGCATATAAATTAAAATATGAAGATTGCATGAGGCACCTTCATCAAATACAAAATAAAAATTACATGGCCTTACAAAGATTATTTTATAATAATAATGAAGGTTTGGTATATTTATCAAGTCTTGTTGATTTTATTGTTAGGCGTGTGAAATAAATTGAATAAAATTATGTGTTTTAAATTATGATAGATAAAAATGATTAAAGAAGAAGAGCTCACCAAAGCACGTATGGCTTGGGGAGACGGCATTATAGCAATATCTAAGGCTTATGAAGAACAAGGAATTCAAAAAGCAACTGCAACTGCAAATCTAATCTTAGATAATTTATATGGTTTTGATTTTGGACCAATTCTATTTAAACCAACTTTAAGTGGTGGAATTCAAACATTTCGATCTAATAAAGAAGGCGCCCTGTCCTATTTTATTGGCAATAATTCTAAATTCCCTTCAGATAATGGTTTTGGTATTAAATTTTGGCGTAAAATTGAATCAGAAACCTCATCCATATTTATAAATGAAAATGTAGCTATGTGGATGGGCTGGGTAACCCTAACAGATAAAGATGGTGGGATCGTCAAAGTTGATAAAAGTTGGGGATATAAGAAAGCAACTGATGGAACACTTAAAATTATTTTACATCATTCTTCTTTGCCTTATGAGGCCTAAACTAATCTTTTGTATTTATTAAAATTGCTTCAATCAGCTTACCATCAATTGTAAACCCATCGTGCATATTTGCATTGAGAGTAACTCTTATTAAATTTTCTTTTAGATTGAAATATCTCTCAGGTATATGAAACCAATGAGAATATACTCTAGCAATCTTAATATCATTTACATACAGATGTAAATGACCTGTGTTTGATTTGTTATTTTTTCCAACCTGTTCGGGTGCTAATGTAAAATTATTTAATTCTATAAAAAGATTATACCCATCCATACTATCCTTAATAAGTTTTAAATTTATAATAGGGTATGGTGCTTCAGCTTCAATTTTATGACCGGGATGATGTGCAAATAAATTATGATAAAAAAATATTAAAAATAACGAGTAAATAATTTTTTTCATAACTTATACTATCTTTTAATCTAAACTCTTAAATCATCTTAATTAACGCACTCTAATTGTTAATGACATAAATTTTTTTCGTAAGATGTTAAAAACTTTTTATTTTCAATATGAAATATAGTAATCGTAACCACTTTCTTATTTAAAGTGTTATTTTGAATAAAAATTCGACATTTATCTGCATTATATCTGTGCAGTTCATATATTTCTTCTTTCTTTGAAAAATTAAAACTACCATATTCTAAAAGGACCGATGAAATATCTTTTTGTATATAATCTTCAATGCCTGTGAAATCTTGCACTTCTATAACTATATTTTTTTCATTATTTAAATTTTCTTCAATTTCATTAGTGGTGTCTTCATCGGGTTGATAGATCACTTTTTCACTTGGCTCAGGTATGATTTTGGTTGTAGGGGTGGTTGTCTCACAGCCAATTAAAAGAAGAAAAATTCCCAATAAAATAAGGTTTTTGTACATAATAATTATAAAATTTTGAAGATCATAAGTGAAAATATACAACAAACAATTAATATTCTTGTTTGACATAACAAATAAAGTTCTTTAT
>JAQWPC010000129.1:0-1772 GCA_029245555.1 Alphaproteobacteria bacterium | reverse complement strand
AGGGTCATTCGCTACTCCATTTTTATTACAGGTCATACCTGCTCTTTCAAGGCTTTCCTCTGCATCTTTACCCGTAACATTTTTAGATCTTAAATCTACAAGCACCATATGAGAGTCAGTTCCTCCAGTAACAATGTCAATTCCATTTGAGATCAATACTTCGCCTAAAACTGATGCATTCTTTTTAACTTGTTGGATATATTGTTTAAATTCTGGTTGAAGGGCTTCGCCAAAAGCTACAGCTTTTGCTGCTATAACATGCATCAAGGGGCCACCTTGAAGACCTGGAAAGACAGAACTATTAAATTTTTTTCCTAGATCGATATCATTAGATAAGATCATCCCTCCTCTTGGCCCTCTAATAGTCTTATGAGTGGTTGAGGTGACAACATGAGCGTGGGGTAACGGATCTGGATATTCTTGAGCAGCGACAAGACCTGAATAATGAGCCATATCTACAAGTAAATATGCATCAACTTTGTCAGCTATCTCTCGAAATTTTTTAAAATCAATATTTCTTGGGTAAGCAGAACCACCAGCAATAATCATGCTAGGTTTATGCTCCACAGCTAAACTCTCAACTTCATCATAATCAATCAGTGAAGTTTCAGGATTTATACCGTACTGAATAGCATTAAAATACTTACCTGATTGATTTGGACGCGAACCATGAGTTAAATGCCCGCCTGCATCCAATGACATACCGAGAATTGTATCTCCGGGTTTAATCAAAGCTAGAAATACAGCCTGGTTAGCTTGGGCGCCTGAATGAGGTTGTACATTAGCATATTGACATCCATATAACTTTTTTAATCTTTCAATAGCTAAATTTTCAGCTATATCGACAAACTCACATCCTCCATAATACCTTTTTGCACTATATCCCTCTGCATATTTGTTAGTCATTATCGAGCCTTGAGCTTCTAGTACTGCTTTTGATACGATATTTTCTGAGGCTATAAGCTCTACTTGATTTTGCTGTCTCGATAGTTCATTTGAAATACTATCAAATAAGTCTTTATCAACCTGTTCTAAATTACTTGAAAAAAATTGTGCGTTAAGTGTCATAATTGTCTAACTCTCCTTTTATGTCTTCCTTCTTCAAATTCAGTACTAAAATAGGCATCGAGCATAGCAAAAATATTCTTTTTTACAAAAGGTCTTCCCTTTAAACAGATAACATTAGAATCATTATGTTTTCTAGTAATTATTGCTGTTTCAACGTCATGGCACAATGAGGCCCTAATATGCTTATGTCTATTAGCACTAATACTTACTCCAATCCCTGAGCCGCAGATCAAAACTCCAATTGAAGATGAATTGATTTTTTTGCATAGTTTTTTAGCAAATTTAGGATAATCAACGGACTCCTCAGAATTTGTTCCTAAATCGATAAATTTTATCTTTTTTTTAGTAAGATAGCCTTCAACTATGGTCTCTTTTAAAGCATATCCAGCATGATCTGAGGCTATATAAACTGTATTAATCCCTTTTAACTGTATCATTTCTAGGAAAGGGTAAATGAATATGTAAATTAATCAATACTCTTGATATGACTTTTCCTAAAAAATCAAAAAAAAGAAATTGGAGCTCTACATTGTTATCTAAGCTAAAAATAATTTCCTCATTTCTTACCAAATTGATTTTTTTTTGGTTTTTAAAAATTTTTGATAATACACTTTCAGTTAGATCTGGCTGATAACCAGAAGATTTTAAAATCTCTAATTCCAATAACATTAATTCTGATAAATAATTTTGACCATTATTCATCT
>JAQWPC010000119.1:0-1579 GCA_029245555.1 Alphaproteobacteria bacterium | reverse complement strand
GCATTAATATTTTTATCACATAGACATGCAAGAGAAAATTGGTTTAAAATTTCAGAAAATAATAAATTAGGGATAAATAAAATAAAGATGGCAATAAACTTCATATCAATTATTTTTATATATCATGATCAATAAACAATTAATAACAATAATCATTTTTTGTGGAATTGGATTTGCTGTAATGAGGCTGATACTACAAGTATATTTTCCCAACGGACTTTAATTTGAACGATGAAAATAGGAAAATTATCTGGTCTAAAATACAGAACACAGGCGATTTATTACAAAAACTCTTAAAGCCATCGTCCTTTCACCCAAAAGGAAGAAACGCGTATGCTCATATCTCTCTGTGTATCAAAGAAAAATTTAATCATAGCTATAAAGATATACCAGATGAAGAATTTGAAGAGGTTATTAAATATATTGAACATTTATTAAAAAATCCTGACTGATCTATTATCTTGATTTTTTTTTATTAAAGATTAAATCTTATGCTGATTTATGGCCAGGACAAAAAGTTTAGCAACACTAATTCTTCAACATAGCGATGATAGAAGTTATAAGCTAACGAAAAAAAAGATACCTCAAATTTATACTATTCTTAATAGGCATATTTTTCTTAATAAATTAAAAAAACCCAAAATAGAAGTCAGAAGAATACATGGGGCTTTAGGCTATTTTGAATTTAATCCCTATGCCACAAAATATTGTCATAAAATAACGCTTAATAATAAATTTAAAAATTTTAGGGAGTTTGTTGAAGTTCTTGGACATGAAATGATTCATTATTATCAAAAATTAATTCTTAAACAAAATACCGCTAAACATAACAAAGAGTTTTATGGCTTTCGTCGAAAATTTAAAAAATTAGGGCTAGGCTTAAAGAGAGTATATCACTAATTACTCATATTTAAATTTACGCCTTAGTAAATTATTTACTTCATTTTTTACAGACTTACCTTTAATTACATTAATGATGGAGGTAAGAATAGGAAGATCTTTTAAATTTAAATTAAGTACTTTTTTGATAGTCATAATACTATTTAATCCTTCAATAGTAGTCTTATTTTTTGAAAAGTTTTTAGTAGACTGCATAAAAATAAATTTTTTTCCAAAGGAAAAATTTCTCGATTTTGTTGAACTACACGTTAATACTAAATCTCCAATACCTGCTAAAGATAAAATTTTTTGATCATGTAAGTTTGACTGCTTTAACATGAATTGCATTTCGCTAGCACATCTTGTAATAAATGAAGCTCTGGCATTTTCTCCTAATTTCATAGCTTCTAAGATACCGGCGCCTATAGCATAAATATTCTTCACAACCCCTAGGACTTCAAGGGTTTTAATATTATTTGAATAGTAAATTCTGATATTTGTATCTTTAAATAATGCACTAGTTTGAAGAGGTTTTTGATTGTTGGATGCTAAACTTAGTGCTGTAGGCATTCCTGTAATCACCTCCTTGGCAAAACTCGGCCCCGATAATATAAATATTTTTGTTATGTTTAGAGATTTTGTAGCTATTTCTGATAACAGCTTTCCGCTTTCGCTCAAACCCTTTGAGCAAATTATGAAA
>JAQWPC010000117.1:0-7725 GCA_029245555.1 Alphaproteobacteria bacterium | reverse complement strand
GGAGGGTTTAGAGACTTTACTCGAGTAGCAGGCAGTGATCCTGAAATGTGGAGAGATATTTTTTTAGCAAATAGTGATCAAATTCAACAATTAACTAATGCTTTTATTAAAGAATTAAAAACTTTTTCTAAAAGCTTAAATGCTCAAAATTCTAATAGACTTTTAAAAAAGTTAGAATTGACTAAAAAAGTTAGAAATAGAATAGTTAAGGCTCGTCAAGCTGGGAAGTTCATTCCTAATGATTAAGAGTATTAATTTCAGAATGAAGTTTTTTTAAAAAATCTTGTTTGCTTAAGCCTGGTTGAATAGGTTCACGAAATTCAATAGTAATTGTTCCCTGATTGATTTTATTACTTTTAGGCCAACAGAAACCAGAATTTAGCGCAATTGGAATAACGGGCTTATTCAAAGATTTATACATAGAATAAATCCCTGGTTTTAATTCAGGACTTTCTTTGTATGTAGTTCTTGTTCCTTCTGGAAAAATAACCACTGGTCTATTATTAATATATTCTGCTGTTTTTTCATTTACATATCTTAAACTCTGTATTCCTTGAGTGCGATCAATAGCTATCATCCCTAATTTTTTTAGATAAGTGCCAAAAAGAGGAATTGATAGGAGTTCTTTTTTTAAAATATAAGATGGATTATAAAATAAATGATTATAATAAATTGTTTCAAACATTGACTGATGCTTGCTAGCAAATAAACATCCCTTATGATTGGCTAAGTGGCTATTAATAACATTAATTTTAATTCCAAAAACTTTCAAAGACAAAACCATATTATTAGTAAATAAAATGACAAAAAATCTGAATAGTTTAAATTTCAATGGTATTCCAATTAAGGAAAAAATTAAAACTATAGCCGTTGTGAAATAGAAAAAGATTAAAAAACTAAATCTCATATTTTTTGATAAATACCATTTTTGATATAACTAATTTTATATATTCCTCTAACATTTTTTCAAAAGGTATAACTTGTTGGTTATTGTTAACTGCATGAGGTGTAACTCTTAAACCTGATAATTGATTAAAAAGAAATTCAGCTCTGGGCATATGAAGCGTTGATGTAATAAGTAGTATTGAATTAATCTTTTTTTCCAAAGCCCAATAACGAGTTTCAAGTGCATTTTCATATGTGTTTTTTGATAAATATCCAACTTCAATACAGCATTCTACTTTTTCTTGATCAAAATTTAACATATTTATGAGTACTACCTCTGAGTTAAATGTATTATCGACGCCTGAAATGAAAAGTTTCTTTTCTTTAGAGTTATCTATCTGATTATATCCTTCTATTATTCTTTCACCCCTTCCTCCGGTTAATACAACAATAGCATCTACATTAAAAGTATTCTGATTTTGAAGAGGTAATTGGTTCTTAAATTTAATTAACCCAAGGCTAAGTGAGATAATTATTAAGGCTAAAAGTATATTGACTCTTTTTAAAAGAAGAGCCATCACATAATTTCATTTTTACAGAGATCTTCTAAGGTGTCACGTGATCTAATTACTCGATATTCTTCTTTGTTCTTTAAAATTTCTAATGGACGAGGACGACTATTATACGTAGAAGACATTGATGATCCATAAGCACCTACATTCATTAGTTTAATAAAATCACCTTGTTTAACTCGTGGGATCTGTACATCCTTTGCAAGATAATCTGTAGACTCACAAATACCCCCAGCAATGTCATAAGTCTCTAAATTTTGGGATTCATTCAAAACTTTAATTGGGGGTGTGATATCGTATAGAGCAGGTCGGAGATACTCAGAAAAAGAGCTATCAGTTATGATTATTTTTTTATTACCACTTTTTTTTATATATAAAACTTTAGTGTATAGCTCTCCACTATCAGCAACCACATATCTTCCAGGTTCAAATATAATATTGTAGGATTTACCATCAAGTAATTGATTGAGATCATTTTGCCAATCTCTAAAATTTAATTTTTTGTCAGAATGATCTATTACTCCAAATCCTCCCCCAAAGTCCAAAGTTTGAATCGTTTTTAGTGATGTATTGATTTTATCAGCTAATGAGATTAGCTTTTGATAAGAGCTAATCAATTGGTTATGGTCAGTAATTTGACTTCCAATGTGTTCAGATAAAGTTGTAAGTTTTACTCCCTTAAATTTAGCAATTGATTCAAAGTCTATTTGATCAACAGATACCCCAAATTTACCACCTGATTTTCCTGTAGTAATTTTATCAAGCGTTTTAGCATCGATGTCAGGATTAATGCGGATACCAATATTGGTAATGAGCCCTTTATTTAGGGAATATTCATTTATAAAGGTTATTTCTTCTAAATTTTCTACATTAATTGATTTAATTTGCTGAGTTATAGCATACTTCAAGTCAAATTCAGTCTTGCCAGGGCCATCAAAAATGACACTTGTTGGATCAAAGCCAGCTTTAAGTGATTTAAATAGTTCTCCTGCTGATACAACCTCAGCACCAAAGTTATATTTTTTAATTAAATTAAGAATAGCTAAATTTGGGTTAGCTTTCACAGCAAAATGAAATTTAAAATCAAATTTAAAATCTAATGAATTTAGAAATAAAACTTTATTTTGGATAATCTCTTCATCATATAAATAAAAAGGAGTTGAAAATTCTTGTAATAGTTTATTAGTCATTAATTCTCTTTAGGGTAACTATATTCCTTATTGGGAGGAAAAGGGTAGCTTGATTTATCTATAGCACCATCTGGAAGTTTATTCGGTTTCTTATTCCCACATGCAATAATTGAGAAACAAAAAATTACCATTAACATTTTTTTCATAGTTATTTTAGCAACTTAGAATATCTATTAATTTTTTGAGAAACTAGTTTTGGATTAGTGCTCATCTTTGTTTTTTTTCTATAAAGACTTTTTTCTACATCAATATATTCATAAATATCTTTAGTAATAGATTTTTCAAAAAGTTGAAATTCTTTTAAGGATACTTCAGATAGATTTTTTTTAATTTTTTGGGCATAGCTTACGATTTGTGCAATAATTTTATAGGAATTTCTGAAAGGTATGTTTTTTTTGATTACTAAATAATCAGCTAAATCAGTAGCAGTAGCAAAAAATTCATTACAAATTTTCAGGCCCTTTTTTTTTTCAAATTCTGATTTTTTTATAACATCAGTCATTACTTTTAAACATGTCATTAATTCATCATAGCTTTCAAAGATAATCTTTTTATCTTCTTGGAAGTCTTTAAAGTATGTAAGAGGAAGCCCTGATATAATATTAGAAAATTCCATGCCCTTTGTTCTAATAATATTAGCCTTAGCTCTTATTAACTCTAGAGAGTCAGGATTTCTTTTTTGAGGCATGATAGAACTTCCCGTTGAGTATTCTGCATTAACTTTAAACATCCCAAAAGAATTACTGGACCATAATACCAACTCTGCCGATAGTTTGCTAAGGTGTATTGCAGTCATGGCACAGGCATTAAGAAAATACATGCAAAAATCTCTATCGCTCACACCATCCATTGAATTTTCTTTTGATTTGCTAAACTTCAGTTTTTTATTTAACAAGTTAGTGTCTATTGAATAGTTGCTTCCTGCTAACGCAGCGCTACCTAAGACATTTTCATCCGATCCCTTAATGCTAAATTCAAAACAATCTAAATCTCTATTAAACATCTCCATATAAGCTAAAAGGTGGTGCGCTAGTAGGATAGGTTGAGCTACTTGCAAATGAGTAAATCCAGGAATGATTGTTTCTTGATGGTCAGATGCTTGCTTTAAAATTGATTTCATTAATTCTTTTATTTCATTTTGTAGAAGCAATGATGACTTCATGACCCATAATCTAGTATCAGTAGCTACTTGATCGTTTCTAGATCGACCAGTATGTAATTTTAATGCAGTATCACCTATTTTTTGGTGAAGAAAAAATTCAATATTCATATGGATATCTTCATTCTTCTTTGTAAACTTAATTTTTTTTTGATCAAAATCATTTTGTATGGATGTTAGACCCTTATTGATTTTTGATAAGTCACTCTTATTTATCACTCCAAGTTTAAAAAGCGCATCTACGTGAGCCCTGGTAACTGAAATATCTTCTTGAATTAATCTTTTATCTATTTCTATAGAGCTGTTAAAATCATCCATTAAAGAGGATGTTTTTTTATTAATTGATGTTGATAATATTTTATCTTTCTTGTTGGACATAAGTATGAACTTCTATCTTGATAAATATATAATGGCAGCAAATACTAAAACGGCAACGCCTTGAAATAATACTCTCATTCTCATTAATTTATTACTATGTTTTTTATTAAAGTCTCCATTTTTTGCCATTGCAATAACACCTATGATGACCATTAATAAAGCTAAAATCATAGATATAACTAAAATTATTGGTAGTATGCTTGTTGTGGACATAAACAATAGTTATCAAATTCCTGAAAAATGTCTAATTATTAAGTATTAATGAAAAAAATTGTTCTTTTTTTGCACGGTTATGGCTCTAATGGAAATGATTTAATCTCATTAAAAGACCATATTTCTATCGCAACCCCTATTGAATTTATATCTCCTAATGCCCCAGAGCCATGTGAATTAAATTTTTTTGGATATCAATGGTTTGCATTAAATGAGAGAAGTTTTGAAGAGTTAACTATGGGTCTAAGCTCTGCATTTAATTATTTAGATGACATCATTAATGATATTACTGACAAGTATTCGGTAAAAAGTGATCAGATTTCAATTGTTGGTTTTTCACAAGGCTCAATGTTGGCAACCTATTATTCCCTTTTAAAAAAAACTAACTTTCATAGTGTGGTGTCACTATCTGGGTCTCTTCCAGATTCTATTTTAGGAACTTTAACAATTGCGGACAGTAAGACAAAATACCTTATCTTTCATGGAAAATTAGATGATGTTGTTTCGTACCAGCAGGCTTTACAAACTCATCAATTTCTTGAGTCAAAAAACATAAATAACAAAATTGTTTTAGATGATAATTGTCATCATTCCATCAGCCCTCTAGCTATTGATGAAATTAATTTACTATACCAAAACTGGCTTTAATTAAATTTTAACAACCTTTTAATTTCCTACTGTGCTATTATTAACAAATGATCAGTACGAATCATTGTCCCTCTCTTGTATTAAATGCCGATTATCGCCCCCTGAGTTATTTCCCCTTATCTGTTTGGGGTTGGAAAGATACTGTCAAAGCTGTTTTTTTAGATCGAGTTAATATTGTTGAAGAGTATGATCAACGAGTTTCTTCTCCTTCGTTTGAAATGAAGTTACCTAGTATTATTGCCCTTAAGGATTACATCCCCCATAATCATATTCCAGCATTTACAAGATTTAATGTTTTTCTTCGCGATGATTTTACTTGCCAATATTGTTGTAAGAAATTCTCAACTAAAGAACTTACTTTTGATCATTTAATTCCTCGCTCCAAAGGGGGTCTTACCAATTGGGAAAATGTTGTTACATCATGTTCTCACTGTAATTGGACAAAAGGCAGTAGGAGCTTATCTCAAGTTGGCTTTAAACTTATAAGAAAACCCAAAGAACCTTCGCAATACTCTTTACGATTAAAAAGTAAAAATTTTCCTTCAGATTATCTCCATTCAAGTTGGAGAGATTACCTATATTGGGATAGCATTCTAGAGAGGGATTAATATTTTTTAGATATTTTTATTGCTGTATAGCAAAGCTGTTTAATCGTTTTTGAGAGAATTACATAGCCCGTTGTCAGTTCAGCTTGATGTTCTACACCTGTATCGTGATGTTCAAGTTCATCTTCTCGAAATTTTTTGACAGTTTTTAATAAATCTGGCTTAATTTTTCTTTTCTTTAATTCTTCAGCTTGTTCTTCGTAATGTTGACCTATTACCTCTTCAACAGCTACAGTACATGCCATTGCAGCCTTTTTTCCTAAAAGGGCTGTCCCAACACCTAATGCATAACCTGCTAAATTCCATAAAGGAAACATGATCGTTGGTTTAACATTTTCACTAACGATTAACTCATCAAATTTAGATTTATGTATTTCTTCCTGATCTGCCATCTCTTGGATTTCTTTCCCAAAATCAGTATTTTTATTAAATATGGCTAATTGCCCTCTATAAATTTGAGTAGCGCCATGTTCACCTGCGTGATCGACTCTAACTATCTCTTCGATTAGCTTCTTATCTTGACTATTTAATTTTTTATCTTGTTTTTTTTTGGCATTAAAAATAATTATTAACAGAAAGAATAACGAAAACAAAGTATTATAAAGGGAAAGTGGTATTCCAAAATATTTTAGGTTAGCATTAGAGCAAGTAACTACCAAACTATCGTTCATAAGAGCTTCCTTTAATTGACTAATATCAGAGGGTAACGATGCACTTTCACATCCTGTATATTCAATAAACCCAAAAGTATTCAGAGTATGATAGCCAGATACAAGAAATTCGGCTATCAAGAGAAATGCTATTAATAAAAGTAAAAACTTTAAATTTTTATTAAATAATAAATTTATTATCCCAATACCAATAATTAAGTAATACGGAATTCTTTGATAGATACATAATTTGCAAGGAGCATGACCTAGGGCATATTGTAAAAAAAAAGCAAATAGAATTGAAAAAATTGAGAAGAAAAATATCCCATAAAATATTTTATTTAAATTAAGCATGTTCAATAGCAAAATATATAAACCCAATAATAGTCATGGGAATAATTAAGAAGATCACATATTTATATTTTTGTAAATAAATGATACCTAGGTCATCAAACCTTTTAATAATAAACCCTATAATTAAGAATCGCATTCCCCTTGATAGGGCCGATAGTAGAATAAAAGAAAAAAAGTTAAATTTTGCATATCCACTTGTTATAGCAATCACCTTGTAAGGTATGGGTGTAAACCCACCCAGAAAGATAGCTAACACTCCCCATTGATCATAAAAATTAAAAAAAGCATTTTGTTTTTCTAAATCAAAGAATTCTTTGACTATATCAAATACATAATAGCCTAGAAAGTAACCTACAGTCCCACCTAAAATTGAAAAGAAAGTACAATTTATAACTGTGGTTAAGAATTTTTTTTTATTGAAATAAATGATAGGAATTAAAATAATATCTGGAGGTATTGGAAAAAAAATGCTTTCAACGAAAGCTATTAAACTAAGAAAATATTGAGAAAATTTTGATGTACTTTTTTTTTCAATATAAAAAAGAACATTCTTCCACATTTGTCTTATATTATATTAAGTCTAGCCGATAAGATAATGCCAAAGATACGCAATAATTATTGCGGGAATGGCGCTATATAATGTTGCAACAATCGCTACTTTTGCAGAAATCGCAATAGCTGGGAAAAGAGCATCACCATCATTTGAGATTGAATTACCTATTTGTGCAGACATTGGAATTTGCCCGCTAACATACATGGATGTCATCATTATTTGTGGTCCGCATCCTGGAATAAAACCAATTAGTATTGCAACTAAAGGTAAGAAGGGGCCAAATAAAATTAATGAGTCAAATATTGCACCTTTAGTTGAGAGATCTATTAGCTCATAAAGCACAAATGAAATTATTACCCATACGGTAACAAAACAAGTGGTATCAACTACTCTCCTGTAAGAATTTTCATGAACAGATGCCATCTGAATATCAGTTAAAGGGTTTAAAACCCATAAAAGGATACAAAACATTGCTGCAAAAAAAGAAAATACCAAAATTACATCAATCCCAAGAATTT
>JAQWPC010000146.1:0-2306 GCA_029245555.1 Alphaproteobacteria bacterium | reverse complement strand
AAATGGATATACTCAAATCTTACCAACGATTTTGAGTGCTATGTCGTATGTTGCGTGTTTCTATTTTTTATCAAGATGTCTGAATGAATTTTCATCTATTGGATTTGTTTATGCTCTTTGGGCTGGTCTTGGAATAGTATTGATAACTTTACTTGGAATATTCTTCTTTAAAAATGTCATTGATATTCCTGGAGTCATTGGTATTTCACTAATAATTTTAGGAACGTTAGTATTAAATTTATTTTCTAAGATGTCTCATTAATTATGATTATTCCAAGAATTACAAAACCCTATGAACCAGGCCTACCTGCCTTAGGTGATAATTTAGAAAATTATTTAGTTAATGCTGGAGGTTCAGTCACATTAAATCTTCATCCGGGAGATAAATTTAAAATTATCAATCTTGAGGGCCTTCAGCAGGCAGAACTAGTTTCTTTTAACTCAAATGGAGAGTGCAGCCTCTCACCATTGGGATTGAAAAGTGAACATAAGGGCGAACTTACAAAAAAAATTCTTACAAGTAGTGAGGAGTCTGCACAAATAGCATACTTAAAATTAAAGAAGCTTGGCCACGAGGTTCAATCAATAAATCAATCAGTTTTAGTTTTTTCAAAAAATTCTGAAGCAAAATCTATTGAGGAATTTACTTCAAGTGACTCATCTATTTGTATTATATCTGCTCCAGGTGAAACAGAGATTACTCATGATAATACACCTGCATCAGAGCTTAGGGTGATAGTTCAAAGATCTAAAAAAAGAGAAGAGGGTGAATTTTTATTACCTGATCCTTTAATGGATCCGGTGGAAGAAATTTTTGTTAAAAGATACACAGCAATGTCATATGAAGTTCAAGAAGGTGATTTCATTCAAGTAATTGATATCTACGGAAGACAGTGTTCAGATTTTATGGCTTTTGATGCTGATAAACTTCACAAAGGTCAAGAACTTGGAATAGATACAACTAACAGTAGATATTTAATGGGAAGTGCTTACCCGCTCCCAGGGCTTCATTCAAAATATTATGACGAAAACCAATACCCGATGCTTGAGGTTTACCGTGATACTGTTGGGCGCCATGATACCTTTGGAACAGCTTGTACTTCAAAATTTTATGATGATTTAGGGTACTTTGGTCACCCAAATTGTTCAGATAATTTTAATTATGTTTTAAATAAATTTACTCTTAGAAAAAGATTGGGTTGGAATGCCATTAACCTTTTTTATAACACTGCTATTGATGCAAATAATGCTCTTATTTTTGATGAACCATGGTCTAGACCCGGTGATTATGTAATGTTTAAAGCTTTGAAAAATCTTGTATGTGTCTCATCCGCTTGCCCTGATGACGTTGATGCCGCGAACGGATGGAACCCTACTGATATATTTGTTAGAGTTTATAGGCCCAATAAGCCTTTTAGTAAAGGAGTAGCATTTAGAATGAAACCAGACGCAGAACCAAAATTAACCAAAGAAACGGGATTTCACCCAAGGGTTGCAAGTCTTACTGAAAATATTGTCGAGTATAAAGGATTTTGGCTAGCATCTAATTATAATAATCAAGGTGCCCTCAAAGAATATGAAGCTTGTCGAGAGAGAGCAATTATCATGGATTTATCTGCTCTTAGAAAATTTGAAATAAGCGGTCCTGATGCAGAGGAACTCCTTCAAAGAACATGTACAAGAAATATCAGAAAGCTTTCTGTTGGCCAGGTTGTTTATACTGCAATGTGCTATGACCATGGCGGTATGCTTGATGACGGAACTGTTTTCAAAATGACCCATGATAATTTTAGATGGATTTGTGGAGATGAATATTGTGGTGAGTGGTTAAGGGATAAAGCAAAAGAAATGGGACTAAAAGTTTGGGTTAAATCTTCGACAGATAATTTACACAATGTTTCAGTACAAGGGCCTAAGAGCAGAGATATTCTTAAAAAAATTGTTTGGACGCCCCCTCATCAAACCCCTTTGAATGATTTAGAGTGGTTTAGATTTACAATAGCAAGACTCCACACTCTCGATGGGCTTCCGATTATAGTATCAAGAACAGGTTACACTGGCGAACTTGGTTATGAAATTTTCTGCCATCCAAGTAAGGCTACTGAAGTATGGGATGCTGTTATGGAAGCAGGGAAGGAATTTGATATTGCTCCAATGGGTCTAGATGCACTAGATTTAGTTAGAATAGAAGCAGGATTAATATTTGCTAATTATGAATTTGACGACCAGACTGATCCTTTTGAAGCAGGTATAGCTTTTACCGTTCCTCTAAAATCAAAAGAGGATGACTTTATAGGTAAAAAAAA
>JAQWPC010000111.1:0-3079 GCA_029245555.1 Alphaproteobacteria bacterium | reverse complement strand
GATTTTAATAAAAGAATAGAAATTGATTGCGAAGGTATTGATGGTAAAGAGTTAAACCAAAAAATAAGAAATGCTTTAGTGAAGGGTTTCGGTTCTGTGGTTATTAAAAATCCTGGTGCTAAACATGCTTTAGGAGTTGGTATCTTAAATAAGCTAAATTTAATTTTTGAAGGAAGTTTAGGATACTTTGGTGTTGGATGTATTGACGGTCCTACTGTTAGAATAAAAGGTAGAGTAGGTTGGTCTTGTGCTGAGAATATGATGTCTGGTAAAGTTGTTGTTGAAAATAATGCAGGTTCTTGTTTTGGAGCGGCTCTTAGAGGGGGAGACCTAATTGTTAAGGGAGATGCAGGGGCGAGAACGGGTATAGACATGAAAGGTGGTACTATTTTAATTGGTGGTAATGCTGGTGCCTATACAGGCTTTATGATGCAGAGGGGTCGTATAATTGTTTGTGGAAATGTCAGCGCAAATATGGGTGACTCGATGTACGACGGAATTATTTTTGTTGGAGGTGAGCCTAAATCTTTAGGTACGGATTGTGTCGAAGGTGAAATGAATGATCATGAGATTAAATGGTTAGAGCAAAAAATAAAAAATGCTGAGATTGATTGTAAAGTTCCTGCATCAAAATTTAAGAAGTATGTAGCAGGCAGAATGCTTTGGAACTATGACAATTTAGAACCAGCAGAAAAGAAAGGTATTTTAGGGTAATAAAAATGACAAAACGTAATACACAATTATTAGGAAAAAATTCTATCTTCACGCCTGAGGTTATGGATGATATCCATATTAAATCACAATTAGGCCGTTACCGTATGAGAGGAATGGCCCTGATGAAAAAAATCCCACACTGGGATGATTTAGTTTTTTTACCGGGAACTTTAACTAGATTTGTTATAGAAGGTTATAGAGAAAAGTGTCTAACTGAAACAATTATTGGTCCTAGAGCTAAAAACCCAATTAAACTCGACATACCTGTTTACATAACAAGTATGAGTTTTGGAGCTCTATCTTATGAAGCTAAAACAGCTTTAGCTAGAGGTTCTGCCATGGCAGGTAGTGCAACTTGTTCGGGTGAAGGCGGCATGATTCCTGATGAACGAAGATATTCACAAAAGTGGTATTATCAATGTATTCAATCAAGATATGGTTTTAACCCCCATCATGCTCAATTGGCTGACGCTATAGAAGTGTTTATTGGACAAGGTCAAAAAGTTGGTATGGGTGGACATTTAATGGGTCAAAAAGTTACCGATCAGGTTGCTGAAATGAGATCACTACCAGCTGGTATTGATCAAAGATCACCAGCAAGACATCCAGATTGGATGGGACCTGATGATCTAGCTTTAAAAGTTCAAGAACTTAGAGAGATGACAGATAATCAAGTTCCTATCCAACTTAAAATTGGAGCTTCAAGAGTTTATGATGACGTTCGTATGGCTGCAAAATGCGATCCAGACTCAATATTCTTAGACTGTATGGAAGGCTCAACTGCGGCTGGACCTCATATTGCTGCTGCAAACACAGGTATTCCTGGTATTGGAGCTGTAAGAGAAGCCAGAAGAGCACTAGATGATGTTGGAAAATCAGGTGAAGTGTCTCTTGTCTTCGCAGGGGGTATCAGAGATGGAGCGGATATGGCTAAAGCTTTAGCGCTTGGAGCTGATGCAATCGCCATTGGTACAGCAGGTCTTATTGCTCTTAATTGTAACAAAGATATTCCAGAAGCTGACTTTGAAAAAGAAATGGGAGTAGAAGCTGGATATTGTTATCACTGTCATACCGGTAGATGTCCTGTTGGAGTGGCTACACAAGATCCAGTTCTTAGAAGTAGATTAGACCCAACTGAAGCAGCTGATAGAGTCTATAATTTATTAAGTACTATGACTCTGGAGTGCCAAATGCTTGCAAGAGCTTGTGGAAAAACTAATATTCATTCGCTTGAGCCTGAAGATTTAGCAGCTCTAACTATGGAGTCATCTGCTATGGCAAAAGTTCCACTGGCAGGAACTGATCTAACTGTTGGTGTAGATAACTACCACTCAATATAAGGAGGGAAAAATGGTAAAAAAGAAAAAAGTAGCTAAAAAGAAAAAAACCTCCACTAAGGCTGAAAAAAAATCAGGGTATAAAGTTGTTGGTGGTGCAAAACTAAAAGACAAGGAAATCAAAACATCTAGAGAAAAGATGATAGGACAGCATATTGGTTATCGCTATGATGTTAATCTAATTCCTGATTATAAACACCTAACTCCATTTTTAAAAAAGTATATAGATATAATGGGTTGGGATGATCTCAACTGGTTGGAAGATATTCATATGGGCTTTGAAGGTGATACCCCTGCAGTATTTGACAGAAATGCCAATGCTTGGATTACTTTACCAAAAAAAATCAAGCTCCCTAAAGGACAGCAGGACAGAGATATGTTAGCCAGGGAATTGTTAATTAAGTTCCAAATGTCACCTAACCATCCTTTAGTCCAATTAAAAAGAACTTATGCTAAAGGCGATAATTTAAAGTTAGTCGAATAAAAATATATTTTGATAAGAAGAGAGGGTTTAATAAATTCTCTCTTCTTGTTAGATTAAACATACTCCATCTAAGCCATTTTCTCAGTAATTAAGTTTTTGAATTTATGAGTATTAATCAGTAATTCTTATAAGATTTGATTTCTTCCAATTAGGAATAAATTTTATTACGTCAATATCAGAGCCTAAACCCGCATTAAAATTCCTATTGTGCCAGTATATATTTTCCCAATGATCTTCATTTGTTTCTAATTTGAATGGATTACAAATCAATCTGTAGTTCGTTGAGAGATGAATAAAATCTAATATACAGGACCCATCTTTAATTATTTTTTTTGTTAAAGATGAATTTGTAGGAAATGTTGCAAACACAGAGTCAGAAAAATTATCTCTATCCAAGAAGTACTCAGATGAAAGAAATTTATTCATTTTGTCAAACCTAGTAGCTGGATCATAAGTAGCTTTGTTAATGTGTTCAAACATTTTAGTTGTATTTGCTGGATTATTCTCTGCTATTACTACAATTATTTTACTTAATTCATTTCCT
>JAQWPC010000101.1:0-5101 GCA_029245555.1 Alphaproteobacteria bacterium | reverse complement strand
TCAAATTTTTTGAATATTTTAGATAATGTATTTGTATTTACTAAATGAATAAATCTACGAGATATTTCATCCAATTTATTTTTTTGGAATTTGTTAATTAAGTATTCAGCTATAATTAAACCTAAAACTCGATCTCCGAGGAACTCATATTTTTGGAAAGGTTTGTCGTTATTTTTTTTTGATTTTTCAAGGCTGTCATGATTAATACTTTTTTCATAGCCTTTTATATTAGTGATGAGAGAAAAGATTTCTTTATTATCCAAAATCTATTTAACTAACTTAAAAAGCCTATTATATCTTATGTGAAGGGGTAGAGTCCAAAACTTAGTTAAAGAAAATTTAGTGTCAATTGAAAACCAAATAAACCACACTTTGCCGATTATATTTACTTTTGGAACAAACCCCACACCGCTCATGACTCGGCTATCAGATGAGTTATCTCTATTATCACCCATGAAAAAATACTTATTCATTGGGATCAAATATTCAGGCGTGAAATCTAAAGTACCATTATTGGTTAAATTTAAGATCTTATAATTATTCTCAATCAGTTGTTGAATCTGCTTTTGATGCTGATCATCTATAAAAACCCCATCATCAATTTGATTTATTTGCTGAAAGGTATCTGCATTTTTTGGCTTAATGAAAACTAATCCATTTTCTACCTTAATGGTTTCTCCAGGAAGCCCCAATAACCTCTTAACATAATTAATATTCTCCTGACCAGGCAGCTTAAAAACTATTATATCTCCTCTCTTAGGTGATTTTTCAAATATTTTTCCTGAAATAGGAGCTAGGCCAAATGGAAAAGAATATCTTGAATAGCCATAATCCCATTTTGAAACAAATAGAAAATCACCAACCAAAAGGTTTGGTTTCATGGAACCAGACGGAATTTTAAACGGTTCAATTATAAAAGTTCTTATGACCCCTGCTATTAATAATGCCCATAAAAGTGCCTTTAAGTTATTTACAAAAGAGCTTTTAAGTTTGTTCAAGTATCACCGACGCAATCGAATATTTTTTTGTATCGCTCAAACTCACATGGATAACAAAATTACCATATTTTTCTATCAAATATTTTTTCAATTTTGACTTAGGGATTACAAACGGTTTTCCGAGATCATCCCTATTCACTGAGATGCTATTAGGATAGCAAGGACTTCTAAAACCAAGACCTAAAGATTTTGAAAAAGCTTCTTTGATAGCAAAGTTATTAGCTAGGGCTCGTACTTCTAATTTTTCTATTTTATCATTTAAAAAATATTTTTTGATAAAGCTTTCTTGAAATTTTTTATAGATAGAATTTATTCTTTCTATCTCAACAAGATCAATGCCATTGCCTATAATCATTGAATAATAAGACCTTTAAATTTAATAATTGTATTTTTTAAGGAAGTAAAAATTGCCTCTGATATAATAAAATGGCCCACATGAACTGCGTTAACATATTTTCTATTTTTAATAAATTTTATATTATTGAAATTGAGACCGTGACCTATATTTACAATTAAATTTGATATATTTGCATATTTAATCATCTTATTAATATTTGAGACATCCTTTTGATTTACTTTGGGTCTATCTAAAGTTCCTGTATGCAGTTCTACCGTAGAAAAGCCCAGTTTTCTTGCGAGATCAATAGACTTTGTTCTTGGGTTTATGAAAGCACTCAATTCAATTTTATGCTTAGAGCAAATAGATAAAAGTAACGTCAAGTTTTTTTTTGAAATTTTTTCTAAATTAAGGCCACCCTCAGTTGTTAATTCATTTCTTTTTTCAGGAACAAGACAAATGAATTGAGGTTTAATCTTTCTGGCTATTAATATCATTTCTTGAGTTAGAGCCATTTCCAAATTAATTGGAATTAATGAATTTTTTTTTAAAAGTATGAGGTCTTTGTCTTTTATGTGCCTTCTATCTTCTCTTAAATGAACTGTTAAGATATCTACTTTTGTTTTATGACAAACCTCTAGTGCTCTTAAAATACTAGGGTTATTCATGCCCCTTGCATTTCGCAAAGTTGCAATGTGATCTATATTTACACCAAGTTTCATTAGTAAGCTAAAGATTGCCTTTTTACTTTGCCAACTTGACTTAATGTTTTCATTTCAGCAAGTAAAAATTTTAATTTGTCAGAGTTATCAATATTTATATCAATTATAAATGTGTAATTTTTTTTGTTTCTTTCTGCAATTCTTATGTTTTCAATATTAATTTGATGTTTATCAAATATTGAAGTTATACTAAAGAGTGCTCCAGGTTGATTTTTAATCACTATCTCTATACGTGAATTAAAGTTATCTTGTAATTTTTTGTTTCCCCAAAATGAACGATAAAAATTATCCTTATGATAATAAGATAAGCTATCACACATTGTACTGTGAACAACAAGTCCCCTTCCATAAGACATAACTGAAATTATATCATCTCCTTTAATGGGAGAACAGCAGGCTGCAAGGTTTACCGCTATTCCATTTTCATACTTAGTAATATTAATTTTTTGGTTATGGTCTTTCGAATTAAAAATATTTTTCACAAAGTTATTTTCTAATTCTTTGAATAGACTATCTAAATCTTTTTTAGATAGAAACCCCCTGCCAATACTTTCAAATAATTTATTTTTATATTTTAAATCAGTTTGATTGAGTATTTGAATGTACATAGCATCTGTTATTTCAATATTTTTAATTTTAGCTACATACCTCAAGACATCTTTACCAAGTTTTTCAAACTCTCCTCTTCTTTTGGATCGAAAAAAATGTCTAATTTTTTCCCTTACTTTTTCTTTTTTAACAAATCTAATCCAAAGAGGAGATATAGATGTTTTATCATCGAGGGTAATCTCAACCTGATCTCCGCTAACGAGCTTTGTTTTTAAAGGAACATCATGTCCATTAACCCTCGCTCCAGAGCACCTATCTCCAATATCAGTATGTATGGTATAAGCGAAATCTACAGGTGTTGAGTCTATTGGAAGAGTGTATAAGTCACCCTTAGGAGAAAAAACATATATTTGCTCATCAAAAAATTGCTGTGAAGTCCTATTAACAATTAAGTGCTTTTCATTTTTTTCTTCAACATAGTTAACTGCATCTCGAAGCCACGAATACATATTTTGATTTTCATCATCTTTATTGAGATATTTATAACGCCAATGAGCGGCAATACCATTTTCTGCAATCATATTCATAGCACGGGACCGAATTTGAATTTCAAATATTTTGTTATTAAATATGATATCTGTGTGAATAGATCTATAGCCATTTGGCTTTGGGTTTGAGATGTAATCTTTAGTTCTTCCAACTTTAGCTGAAAAATTTCTATGAATAATACCGAGAACTTTATAACAATCTCTGGTTGATTTAGTTACTATTCTTACTGCTGCAATATCAGAAATAGAGTTTAAATCAGTATTTTTTTTATTTATTTTTTTCCAAATAGAATAAGGGTTTTTTTTTCTGTAAAGAATATTAGTGCCTATGTAATCCTTAGAAAGATGATCATCTATTATTTCTTTTAATTCTTTAAAGGAGGTTTCTAAATCTTTAAATGTATTATTTATTTTATCATTAATTCTATTATAGATATCTGGGTGTAAGTTTTTAAAAGATATATTCTCTAATGTGGATTTCCAATTCTCAAAACCTAATCGTTCAGCCAAAGGCGCATAAATAAGTAAGGTTTCGTTACTTACCCTCTTTCTTTTTTCAACATCTTTGAAAAAATGAATTGTTTTGATATTATGCAACCTATCTGCAAGCTTGATAATTAAAACCCTTATATCTTTAGCTGTAGAAATTAAAAGTTTTCTAAAATTTTCAGCCTCTTTTTCGGATTTAGTTATTTTTTTTTCTTCTAAAAAATCAATTTTAGTCAAGCCATTGACAAGATTAAATATGGAGGATCCAAATTCTTTATTCAACTGTTCAGATGAGTAGGATGTATCTTCGATGACATCATGAAGGAGGCCCGTAATAACAGTTTCGGTATCAAGTTTAAGATCTATAAGCGACTTACATACTTCATAAGGATGGACAATATATGGGTCTCCTGAGGCTCTAAATTGATCTTTGTGAGAAGTTTCAGCAACTTCAATGGCCTTTAGAAATAATCTCTCATTAAAATTTTTATCATAAGACTTTAGAGCTGATTTAAAGTCGTTATAACTATCTCTAAAATAGCTGGTATGAAACATCAGCTATAATAATAAACTATTATGGGTTTTTAATCTTCAAGAAGATGATCTTCGTTTTCTTCTTCTTTTTCCTGAACTAATTGGTAACTTTTAATAATATCTTCTTTAACATCGTCGACGCTTATCTTTTCATCAGCGATTTCTCTAAGTGCAACAACTGTACTTTTGTCGTTATCCAAAGGAACTTGTGCTTCATTACCTGCGTTGAGGACTTTAGCTCTGTGAGAAGCTATTAAAACTAAGTCAAATAAACTATCTACGTTTTTGATACAATCTTCTACTGTTACTCTTGCCATGAAGGGTTTATATGAAATGCTGAAAAAAATTCAAGTGAATAATTAATTTTTTACGATCCTTTGTTTTTTCCTATCCCATTCTCGCTGCTTTATAGCTTCTCTCTTATCGTATTTCTTTTTACCTACCCCCACTCCAAATTTTACCTTTGCAAGCCCTTTTTCATTAAAAAATATCTCCATTGGGACAGCAGTATAGCCCTTTGTAGTTAACAGGCCTAAAATTTTTCTTATCTCTCTTTTATTTAAAAGAAGTTTTTTGACAGTTCTTATCTTTTTTTTTGAGTCAAAGTTCTTTTGTTCAGAGATAATTTCAAAATTATTGATAAAAATTTCGCCTTTTTGCTCATTAATAAAGCTAGATTGAATAGAGGCTTTTCCATATCTCAGAGGTTTTACTTCATTACTTTCTAAAACTAGACCTGCAATATAGGTTTCTTTGATATCATAATCAAATTTAGCTCTGCGGTTTTGAATAGCCAATTATATAAATTTTAAATTTTTAATTATTTTTTTTATTTGCTTTTTTGTATCAGTCGAAAGACCAATTAATGGAGATCTTACTTCTGAAGAGCACCTTCCCATTAATGATAATGCATATTTAGCTGGA
>JAQWPC010000071.1:0-3407 GCA_029245555.1 Alphaproteobacteria bacterium | reverse complement strand
TACCATGTAATCATTACCAGATTGCTGGGCATTTGCTAAAGCTTCTTGAAGAGGTTTTGTTCCCTTCTTGATTAAAATCTCCATCTTGGCATCTGCCACTCTTTGATAAGTATAAGTTAATCTTTCTGTAATAGTTGCAACTGTGTCAGCTGGAATTTGTTCCGCGATAGAGACTAAATCAGCTTCTGGAAGAGCCTTGGCTTTTTCTCTAACCATTTCACCATGCCCTGGGACGCTGATAATGTTTTTGATATCAGGAATTTCAGTAACGGTTGTTGCACCTTTAGCCTGATCTGCTCTGTGATTAAAAGATCGAAGTGATACTTCGGTTAAACCTCTTAAAAAAAACAGGCCCCCTAGGGTGACGATAAATGATGGTAGTCCAGATTTAACAACAATAGTTCCCTGAATCCATCCAAAAAGAAGAGTGAAGCATAGAGTAATTAATATTGCCATGATCGGAGATACATCAGACAAATGAAATAACGTATAAAATTCAATATGAAAGCCACCATCAAAAGAGAAATAAGGAATGATTACTGAAAATCCCCATCTTAAAATCATTGCCATACAAGCACCAGCAAAACCAATCATTGAACCAATTGATAAATCAAACTCTCCAGCAATAATTAGCATTCCTGCACCTATTGCAATAATACCTAATTGAGAAATAACTCTTAAAAAGTTTCTTATACCTAGGGCGTTAAAGCCCTCTCCAGAAAAAGGATTCCAAGACATCTCACCAGCAGGAATAGAAAAATAACCCAACATGCCAAATAAAAGGAGCATAACTCCAATTGGCCCAACTTCAGGTCTTGAGAATAAATTTGTTAACCAGGTTTTTTTTTGATGTCTATCTGATTCTTGTCTTTGTGGGGCTGTAGTATTTGTCATAATTAACTCTTTTATAAAATTTTTTTAATTTTTTTAAAATATATTATTGAAAAAAAGTGGGCAGCAAGCTGCCCACTTTATTAGTTAAATATTAATATTATCTATCAACACCTGCTAAAGCAGCAACTGAAGATGCGTTTGATTTATCAACAAATCCTGGACCTGAAGGAATGTTAGCACCTGGTAATAGACCAGCGCCATTGTTGTATAAACTCATAACGATAATAGGCATATAACCCTGTAAACGCTGTTGCTGATCAATTGTGAAAGCAACTTTACCCTCGTTGATTAAGTCCATAACTGGTGGGCTTAAGTCAAAACAAGAGTGGTGTACAGACATACCTAATTCGTCGATTGCTTGCTGAACACCAACACATACGTGTGGGCCAACAGATAGAACTGCGTCAACATCTGGGTTAGCTTGTAAACCAGCAGCAGCTCTTGTTGGGATAGTAGCAGGGTCATTTGAGCTATCTACTAATTCAGTAGGAATAGCTTCAGCATAACCACCACATCTATCAGTTAGAGCAGTGTTGTAAGCTTCTTGGATCATACAAAGAGCTTTAGTAGCGCCTTCAGCTTTTGCTCTCGCACCAGCTGATTGACCTGCTAAATATTCTGGCTGACCAACGTGCATTAGGGCACCTAAAGATGCAGATGACTCAAGACCTGAGTTCATTGTTACAACTGGAATACCAGCAGCAACTGCGTCTTTAATAGCTTGACCTAGAGCTTCAGGATCTGGAAGTGAAACTACCATACCGTCAGGCTGAGTTGCTGCAGCAGCAGCAATTGACTTAGCCATATCGCCCATGTCACCTGATGGGTTAAAGATGTATTCAAAATCTGCACCTATGTGCCTAGCAGCGTCTTCACCACCTTTTTGCACAACAGGCCAGAAAGGGTCTTTACCCTCGCCGTGTGTTACCATTACATATCTTTCAGCAAAAGCAGAAAGAGATAGGAATGATACTAGAATTGTAAGAATTATTTTTTTCATAAATTCCTCCTTTGTTAATAACTCGAGCATAATAAACGCTTTGAACTGAGATCCAAATAATATCTGATATTTAAACTATGCTAATTTGTCATATATTTAGTCATATGTTCATTTTATGCACAGTTATCTCAAATTGGTGTCAGCTATGAATATGGGTTTCCCAATTTAGGTAATTGCCACACGCTTCATTTAATATATCTGCTGTCTTAGAAGCATTCATTACTACATGATGTTCATACCCATGTCTGCAAACATACTGCATCAATTCTTGTAGCTTCGGTACTTTTGCAACCGCTCTAGTTCCAAAAGTATTTAAAGGATCATCGGTTAGCTCACCTTCTCCAAAGTAACATTTTATTTTACCAAGATTATCATCGGTTGAAATCCTACCATAAGTAAGAGGACTGGCGGGAGTTCTACCATCAAGGGCGCCATAAGTTTTCTCTTCACCAAAAACACTTCCAAGAATAGGAGCTGTACTAATTTTTAAATCAGGTAAAAAACTTTTTGCCCAATTTCCACAGTGGAATAATACACACTTCTCTTCATCTTGATCATAATTATTATTCCAATCCACAAGAGCGCTAGGGCTATGAGATGCTAACTGCATCGCATACATAGTTAGCGTGCCGGTAACATCAACTTCGCATGCACTTGGAAGTAAATTCTCACTCATCATACTCATAGAAGTACAAACATTGCATCCATAATTTTCTTGTACACTTGTCCAGCATTGTATTGCTGTTGCATCTAATTTATTGTCCTCGACAAAATTATTTAGAACTACATCTAGTCTAGCTAATTGTAATAATTTTTCTGAGGGCGTAGAGGTAGTATCACCATAGCCCGTAATTTTATTGAGAGACTCTGTAACTTTTTTATTATCATCCTTTAATTCTTTTGCCTTTCCTAGAATTTCAGAAAGATCTATTGTTGTGACACTGATACCTTGACGCTCTAATATTTTTTCACTGTAGCGCACAGTATTAAAAGCTTGAGGTCTAGCCCCAACTGCACCGATACGAACTCGCCGCATTCCTTTAACTACTTTGCAAATAGAAATGAACCGATCTAGTTCACTATCAAATTCACTGTTTGATAGACTCAAAACATGGCTTTTGGTAAGAGAAAATTTAATGCCATATTGATAAAGATTATTACAAACTGAAATTTTACCACAGTAAGCATCTCTTCTATTAGAGGGTTGCATTTTATCTAAATCATCGGGAGTGGCTTGAATTAATACCGGGACATCAAGACCAGATAATCGAATAGTATCCGCTACACCCTTTTCATCGCCAAAATTAGGCAAAATTACAAGAATCCCCTCAATTTTATCTTGATTATCCTTAAATAAATTTGCACATTTTTGTGCTTCTAAAAATGTCTCCACGCCTCCTAACTTTGAATCATTTTCATTTAAAAGAATTGGATTAATATTTTTATTTTTAAAAATACTTAATATTTCTTTCCTTGCCTCAGTAATTAAATGATCTGGAAAAAAATCTCGATT
>JAQWPC010000069.1:0-7425 GCA_029245555.1 Alphaproteobacteria bacterium | reverse complement strand
TTATCCTGCAATGTGGTTTTCTCATAAAGGTGTAAGATACAAAGTCTTGAAAGTAAAGTTATCTAAAGTCGATGGCCCTCCAGGATTAATAGTAGACACCCCTCTGACAATAGCTTGTCAAAAAGGCAGCATAGAAATATTAGAAATTCAACAGGAAGGAAAAAAATCTATGTCAATAGATCAATTTAAATTAGGAAATCATGATTTCATGCAAGGCTCAAAATTAATTAATGAATAATATTAAATTGACAATTGAATACATAGGTACTCCTTACTCTGGTTGGCAGTATCAAACTGAAGAAAAAACAATACAAGGTGAAATAGAAAAAGCGCTTTTCAAGTTTTCAGGAGAGAAAATAACTATTCAAGGTGCTGGAAGGACTGATGCAGGTGTTCATGCCTTAGGTCAATGTGCAAATTTTCATTTTAAAAAATATTTCTCAGAATACCAAATACTCAATGGATTAAATTTTCACTTAGGGAATGAAAAAATTAAAATTACTCAAGTCGAGAAGGTAGATGATACTTTTAATGCAAGGTTTACTGCCAAAACTAAAACTTATTTATATCAGGTCTTTAATTCCTTATCGCCTTCAGTGTTAGAGGGTGAATTCAGCATTCATATTAAACAAAAACTCAATATTTCAGCAATGCAAACAGCAATAAGTCTCTTTACGGGCAATCATGACTTTAGTGCTTTTAGATCCAGTGGATGTCAGGCAAAAACACCCATTAAATCAATAAAAGAAGCAAATATAGATGTCAGAGAAAATAAATTAATTTTTGTTTTTAAAGCACAGTCTTTTCTGTACCAACAAATTAGAATTATGGTAGGCACATTGCTTGAAATTGGACAAAATAATAAAAAGCCGGATTGGATTGAAGAATTATTTTTATCAAAAAATCGATCTTTAGCGGGCCCTACTATGCCTTCGAAAGGTTTAATTTTAAAAGGAATTCAATATTGAACATACTTATTTATACCCAATGTTTTGCTCCCAAAGTAGGGGGAATAGAGTCTGTGATGACGAATATTGCCCAACAAGCATATTTAAAAGGCCATAAGGTAGAGGTATTAGCAGATGGATCAAGACACAGTAGCTCTCTGTATGATCGAGAACAACAATTTTATATTAAGCGATTTGATCAATTAAAATTTTTTAGAAAAAAAATAAAATCTAATTATTGTCACTCAATTTTAAATGAAAAAAAATATGACTTAATTTATTTTGATAGCTGGAAGTCTTTAGAGCACATCGATAAAAATATCAAAAGTAAGAAAATATGCCTTGTTCATGGAAATGAAATATTAAATTTAAAAAAAAAAGATAGAATTAAAAAATCTTTATCTAAGGCTAATAAAATTATTTTCAACTCTGCTTTTACACAAACATTATTTTTAAAAAATCATAAAGGTTTTTTAAAAAAAAAATTATCAATTATTTATCCAGCTTTTATTAATAATATAAAAGACAACAATAATAAAAAAAAATATGATTTATGTACTGTAGCACGCCTTGAATATCGAAAAGGACATCATTTAATTTTAGAGGCCTTACATAAAATTAAATCTCATTATAATATGAATTTGAAATATGCTATTTTAGGCAGTGGACCAGAGTTATCTAGATTAAAAGATCTGGCTATGAAATATAATTTAATTAATCAAGTTGATTTTCTTGATAGCTTATCATCTGCCAATGATGTTTATAACTTCAGTAAAATTCATGTTATGCCAACTATTACAACTTTTGACAGTATAGAAGGATTTGGTATTTCAAATATTGAAGCTGCTGCAAAAGGTCTACCATGTATTGTTAGCAATAGTGGAGGAACTCCAGAATCTATTCAAGATAATGGATTTATAATTTCCGAAAATAATGTTGAAGATTTAATAGATGCAATTCTAAAAACCCTGAAAAACTTACCAAAATTATCCAAAAAAAGCTTAAAATTTGCAAAAAAGTTCCAAGATGATTCAAAAATTAAAGAATACTTAAATTGTATTTAAAACAGACTCGAAACTAGTTTTCTCAAGTTTACCAGGTTCATCAAATATAAGTTTTGAGATCATAAGATTGTTTACTAAAAGCACTGACCTAATAAGACGATTGCCCATAAAACTTTTTTCATGATTCCTAATTAATTGAGTTTTTTGTAGAAACTCAAAATTACCATCTGAAAGAAAAGTTATTTTTGAAGATCCTAGACTTATTCTCCATTGATCAAGAACAAAGGGATCATTATTAGTTATACAGCAGATTTGATCTACTTTTTTCTCATTTATTAGTCGATCGCTACCTTTAATATAGGGAGGGAGGTGTTGGTTATGACATGTTGATGTGAAAGCACCTGGCACACATATTATTAATATTTTTTTTTGCTTAAACTTTTCATGTAAGCTAAAGTTTTGTATTCCATCATCAGCAATTGATCTCAGAGTGAGGTTTGGAAGAGAGTCCCCTTCTTTAATCATCTAAAAAAATTTTCTAAGGTTTTATAATATATCTTTTCAGTTGTCTTGAGATCATCTATCGAAACACATTCATTAACTTTATGGAGTGTTTTATTTATTGTCCCAAATTCAAAGACAGGACAAATCCGCTGCATAAATCGCGCATCCGATGTTCCTCCTCCAGTATCCTGTTTTGCCTCTAATCCAGTAACATCTTTAATTGCATTTATGCAATCAACAGTAAAAGGATTATTAAAGGCTTGAAAGGGAAGACCGCGAAAAGTTAATTTTAAATTATAGGTACAATTATTTTCATTACATATCCTTGATAGATGTTCATCAAAATAATTTTTAATTTTTTCTTTGTCCCAATTATCATTAAATCGCATATCAGCAACTGTAATAATTTTTTCAGGTATAACATTCTTGGCTTTGTTATTAAGATTAATTTGAGTAAATTGCAAAGAAGAAGGCTCGAAATATTCTGCCCCTTCATCTAAGATTTGATCATCAAAATAAGATATAATCTTAGACATGCAATGAACTGGGTTTTGAGCTAGTTGAGGATAGGCGGCATGTCCTTGCTTTCCAATAATTTCTATCTGAATATCAACAGCACCCTTACGACCAACTTTAATTTGATCTCCAATAACTTTTTCTGATGATGACTCAGTAGCAATAGAACCATCAATACGAATGTTATTTTCTTGAAGCCAATTTACTACCTTATCAACACCATTTATGGAGTCTGCTTCTTCATCACCAGTAATAATGAAGCTAATAGTGCCATTAAAATCAGGGTTATCTTTGATAAATTTAAATACACTAACCATACTCGCTGCCGTACAGCCTTTCATATCTTCAGACCCTCTGCCATAAAGATAACCATCTTTAATAGTTGGCTCAAAAGGGTGAGAGTCCCAGTCATTTATGTTACCTGGCGGCACCACATCGACATGACATAAAAAATTAAAGTGTTTAGCATTAGTATTTGGAGACCCAAACGTCGCCATTAAATTAATCACTTCATAACTTCCATCACCGTCAAAATTAAGTTGTTTGGTTGTAAAGCCCTGTTCTTTAAAAATGTTAATTAAAAAGTCAAAAATATCTTGCTTAGCAGGAGTTACAGACTCATAAGAAATTAGTTTTTTAGAAAGCTCTATCGTGTCTAACATTTAGTCTCTAAGAAGTTCGTTAACAGAGGTTTTAGACCTTGTTTTTTCATCAACAGTTTTCACTATAACAGCACAATATAAAGATGCCTCTCCTTTGGAACTAGGCATACTTCCTGGAACTACTACTGAATAAGCAGGTACCTTGCCCATATGAACCTCACCTGTGTCTCGGTCATAAATTTTAGTAGAAGCACCTATAAATACTCCCATTGATAAAACAGATCCTTCACCAATGATTACACCTTCGGCTACTTCTGAACGAGCACCAATAAAGCAGTTATCCTCTATTATTACTGGGTTAGCTTGGAGAGGTTCTAGCACTCCACCAATTCCAGCACCTCCTGAAATATGACAATTTTTTCCAACTTGTGCGCAAGAGCCAACCGTAGCCCAAGTATCAACCATGGTTCCTTCATCTACATAGGCTCCAAGATTTACAAAACATGGCATTAAAACAGCGCTTTTGGCTATATAGGCTGATCTTCTTACAACACAATTCGGCACCGCTCTAAAACCAGCGGCTTGAAAGTCTGTTGCTTCCCAATTCTGAAATTTTGATGGAACTTTATCCCACCACGAAGTATTTCCACCAACAATACTTGGCCCACCATTGATAAGTTCCATATCTTGAATTCGAAAACTAAGTAAAATTGCTTTTTTAAGCCATTGGTGAACTTCCCATTTATCCTCAATTTTTTCACAAACTCTTAACTCACCTTTATCAAGTTTATCTAACACATTTAAGACCGCTTTTTGAGAGTCTTGATCTTTAATAAAATTGATTTGATCCTTCTGATCCCATAGTTTTTCAATAGTTTCTTGATTGCTCATAGCTCTCCTATTCTAAATTATTTAAAAAATTTTCCAAATTATCAGTGACATGAGAAATATACTTTTTTTCATTCATAATTTTCTGGATATCTTCTCTAAGATTGACGTCTTTATTGAGGTTATATTCAATGTTATTTGTAACCCATACTGTTTGCCAACCTAAGGCTGATGGTTCACGAAGATTAATATGTAAGTCTTCAAACATAGCTGTGCTTGAGTTATCTAAGTTAAACTTATTTTGAAATGCTTCATAAATTTCTTTATGGGGTTTAGGAAGATAGTCACTTTCAGAAATATCAAAACACCCATTAAAAAGGTCAGTCATATGAAGTTTTTCTAAAACTTTTTCAACATGACCATAATTAGCATTTGTAAAAATAAATTTTTTACCAGGTAGTTTTTTAATAGTATCACGAAGATTTTCATTAGGTTCAACAACATCATAATTTATCTGATGAACGTAATCTAAATATTCATCTGGATTTATTTGATGTTCAATCATCAACCCTCGCAAAGTAGTTCCATATTGATGATAATATTTAGATCTTAGAGCTTGCGCCGCACCGGAGTCTAGGTTCAATTTTTCTTCAATGAACCTTCCCATTAAAATATGAACTTTATCAAACAATCCACATTCTGCTTTATATAAGGTATTATCCAGATCAAATACCCAATTAGATACATTTTTCATAGGCAGCTAAAGTAATGCTTTCTTAAACAATTTCAAAGAATTTTTATAAAATTTCCAAAATTTTTTTTTGGACCTCAAAAATATTACTATTTGTCTTTGAACTGACAACTAATTGATCAAATTTTTCTAATTTTTTGGAGAAAGGAGATTTCTCTTTTATCTTTTTATCACTTTTTGTAAAGCAGATAAAAATTTTCTCCTTAATCTCTTTCATTGATTCAATCATTTCAATATCAATTTTTTTTGGACCAAGAGTGTTGTCTATTAATACAAAAATTATTTTTAAATTCTCTCGTGTTCTTAGATATTGAGAGACTAAATCTGATATCTTATATGCCTCTGTTTGTGAAATTTTTGCAAAACCGTAACCTGGAAGATCGGCAACCATCAAAGAATCCCCATGATTAAAAAAATTAATCTGTCTTGTTTTACCTGGGGTATTTGATATGTGGGCTAATTTTTTCATAAATATTGCATTAATTAAACTGGATTTACCCACATTAGATCTTCCAATAAAAGATATTTCTGGAAAGACAACGTTTGGATGTTGACGAGGTTGAGTAGCGCTTAATAAAAAATTTGTTTGTTTTTTAAAATAGCCAGTAACACTATTCATTAACTCTTAATGATTTTTCGTTGAATGACATATTGTTGTGCCATTGATAAAACATTATTTGTTGTCCAATATATAACTAATCCCGCAGCAAATCCGCCGAGAACAAAAGTAAAAACTATAGGTAGAAACATAAAAATTTTTGCTTGCATTTTATCAACTGGTGCAGGGTTTAACTTTTGTTGTAAAAACATAGATATACCCATGAGTATTGGCCATATACCAATATTAAATAATTGAAGAATACCCGGAACATTCCAATCAAAGAAGCCAAATGCAGTGAGAAGCCCTAGAGGATCTGGTGCAGATAAGTCATGGATCCAACCAATAAAAGGTGCATGTCTCATTTCGATAGTAACAAATAAAACTTTATAGAGCGCAAAAAACACAGGTATTTGTAAAAGAATAGGAAGACACCCAGCAATAGGGTTTGCTTTTTCTCTTTTATATAATGCCATCATCTCTTTTTGCATTCCTGCTTTATCATCTCCGTATTGTTCTTTCAGTCGCTGCATTTCAGGGCCAAGCTTTTTCATTTTAGCCATCGATTTAAAAGATTGCTGTGCTAGTGGAAAGAAACAAATTCTCATTAAAATTGTAAAAGCAATAATAGACCAGCCAAAATTTCCCACGTAACCAAATACAAATTGTAAAACATTAAAGATAGGCTTTGTTAAAAAATAAAACCAACCAAAATCTACTGATCGATCAAACTCTTGAATGCCATATTCTTCCATGTAGGTATCAATAACACTAACAATTTTAGGACCTGCAAATAATTTAAAATTATGAGAAATGCTTGCTCCATTGGAAACAGCAATTTTTTCACCAACAATATCAGTTTGAAAATTATCTACATTTTCAGCAAAACTATAACTATACGTTTGGTGAATAGGTTCATTTTGATTTGGAATAATAGCAGTTTGCCAGTATTTATCTGTTATGCCTATCCAGCCCCCTATAGAAGTGAGTTTGATTTTTTTATTCTCTTTTAAATCGTCATAATCATACTCTTCAAGTACACCATCAGTTATAGAGATAGGGCCCTCATGAAGAATAAAGAAGTTTTGCATTTCAGGAATGCCTTGCCTTTTTGATAAGCCGAATGGAAATAAGTCAAATGACCTATCAGAATTATTAATTACTCTTTGATCTACGTTAAATAAGTAATTTTCATCAAGAGATATAATTTTTTCAAAAGTAATTCCCTGAGAATTTGTCCAAAACAGTTTTACAGGATCATCTACGCCCATAGAGTTTTTATCGGTTTTCCAAATAGACTTGTTATTAGGAAGTTCTAAAGTGCTATCGGAACTGACCCATCCAGTATCAAGATAATAAGCATCCTGAGAACCTAGGGGATTTAAAAATTCAATTAAATTAGATGTTGGATCAAGTGTTTCTCTAAATTCTTCAAGAACTAAATCATCAATAAAACCACCTTCTAAGTTGATTGATCCTTTAATTTTACCGTTATCAAAAACAACTCTACCAGAGCTACTTATCACCTCATCTCGATTAATAACTATTTGAGTATTTGTATTTTGTATACTCAGCTCAACAGAGTTTTCTTCAAATGTTTGTTCCTCAGAGATAGGAGCTTTTTCTGGTTGTGGAACCAGTAATTGAAATCCAAAGATTATAGCCATGGATATTA
>JAQWPC010000029.1:0-7618 GCA_029245555.1 Alphaproteobacteria bacterium | reverse complement strand
CTTCATCTTTTTGGAATACTTTTTCTGAGGTGAATTTTTTATAACTGCTTGAGCACAACGCATGACCCCTCTTTTTTTATCAAAAGTCATTTTGGGTTCACCATACAATTTCCATCCATTGGATATGGCCTCCGTTACACGATGGCAAAATTCTGAAGTGTCGTCACTTGTAATAAATCTATAACCTTTCATAATCAGACCTTAACAAGTCCTAAATCATGTGTCTATGTTCAGTTTATTATTATTATTTTAAGTCTTTATGCTTCTACAGTCATTACTAATTTAATGAATAGCCAGCTGATCTTACGGTTCTAATTAATTCTTTAAATCCATCAATATTAATACTTTGTCTAAGTCTTCTTATATGAACATCAACTGTTCTTGTTTCAACATTGATATTATCAGACCAAACATTCTCTAGAATTTGATCTCTTGAGTAAACACGTTTAGGGTTTTTAATAAAAAAATTGATTAAATCATATTCCTTGGGTCCCAAATGAATTTCTTTGTTTTTTCTAAAAACACGTCGTGTTAATCTATCCACCTTAAGGTCTTCGAATTCAACAATATCAGAAACTAATGAGGGCTTAGATCTTCGAAGTAGCGCTTTTATTCTTGCAAGTAATTCTGGGAAACTAAAGGGTTTGGTGATGTAATCATCTGCACCAGAGTTTAACCCTTTAATCTTATCTTCATCCTCACCCTTAGCAGTAAGCATTATGATTGGAATTTCTTTAAATTTTTTTTCTTTTTTTAAAATTTTACAAATTTCTACGCCAGAAAAATCAGGTAACATCCAGTCTAATAAGACAAGATCAGGAAATAATTTTTTAATATCTTCAATACCCTCATTGCCATTGTCTGATGATGAAACTTTATAACCTTCTTTTTCAAGGTTATATTTAACTAAAGTGATAATGGGTTGTTCGTCTTCTACAATATGAATGCTAACGCTCATTAGTTTGGATCAAAATCTTTACCTTTAGGTCTTGCTCCTTCAATATGCTCTCCCTCGATTAGATAAAATAAAGCTTCAGCGATATTAGTAATATGATCTCCTGCTCTTTCAATATTTTTAGTCACAAACAATAAGTGTGTTGCTAGATCTAAATTTTTTTTATCTTTGCTTAAGAAATTTGCAACTTCATTCATTGCGATATGTGTTAAATCATCTACTCTCTCATCTGATTTCCAAATTTTAACAGCAGCTTCTTTTGACTGGTTAAGATAAGCATCCAAAACATCTTTCAATTGTCTTTGAACTAACTCCCCTAATCTTTTTAAACTGGCAATTAATTCTTCTGGAAGATCACGTGGTAAAGGTTTGATCTTTTTAGCAACACTTTTTGCTAAATCACCAATACGTTCAAGATCACTTGAAATTTTTAAAGTTGAAATAGTTAATCTTAAATCAATTGCCATCGGGGCTCTTTTAACGAGTACTGTTACAATCTGCTCTTCAATAGTTGCTCTTAACTCATTAATTTTTTCATCATTTTTAATAATGTTTTCAGCAGCTTCTTTATCAACTTTGATGATGGCCTCCATTGAGTCTGTCAACTGAGCTTCAACTAAGCTACCCATTTTAATTAAGTTATCATTTAAACTTTGTAATTCATCCTCGTAGGATTTAACAATATGTGTAATATCTGACATGATTAACCAAACCTCCCTGTAATATAATCCTGGGTCATTTTATTTCCAGGGTTTTTAAATATTTTCTCTGTTGTATCCACTTCAATTATTTTTCCTAAATGGAAAAAGCCAGTTCTTTGAGAAACTCTTACAGCTTGGGACATTGAATGAGTAACAATGACTATTGTATAACTTTTTTTAAGTTCATCAATTAATTCTTCAATTTTAGCAGTGGCAATAGGGTCTAGTGCCGAACACGGTTCATCCATTAAAATAACTTGAGGATTTACTGATATGGCTCTTGCAATACATAATCTTTGCTGCTGACCTCCAGATAAACCTGTGCCTGCTTCATTTAACCTGTCTTTAACTTCGTTCCATAAAGCTGCTTTTTTTAAACTATTCTCAACAATTTCATCCATATCTGTTTTATTTTCTGCTAAACCATGAATGGTTGGTCCATAAGAAATATTATCATAAATACTTTTTGGAAAAGGATTGGGTTTTTGAAAAACCATACCGATTTTCTCTCGAAGTCCTACAACATCCAGATTTTTGTCAATGATCTCTTCATCATCTATTGTAATTGATCCTTCAACTTTACAAATATCAATAACATCATTCATTCTGTTTATGCATCTTATGAAGGTTGATTTTCCACATCCAGAAGGACCGATTAAAGCTGTAACTTCTTTGTCATAGATATCCAAATCTACATCAAAGAGCGCTTGTTTTTCTCCATAATGCACATTTAAATTACTGCTTTTAATTTTTATTTTATTATTTTTCATTACCACTTCCTTTCAAATTTTTGTCGTAAGTAAACTGCTATAAAATTTAATGTAATTAAAAAACTTAAAAGAACCATAATAGTTGCTGATGTTTTTTCTACAAACCCTCTTTCTGCTTGTTCAGACCATAAATAAACCTGTACTGGCAACGAAGCTGATGGATCCGTTGGAATAGATGGAATATCGACCACAAAAGCAACCATGCCAATCAATATTAAGGGCGCTGTTTCCCCAAGCGCTTGGGCCAAACCAATAATAGTTCCTGACAAAGTGCCTGGAATTGCTAAAGGCAGAACATGATGCGTAACTGATTGAACTTTAGATGCGCCAATTGCAAGCGCTCCTTCTCTAATTGAAGGAGGTACTGCTTTTAAGGAAGCTCTACATGGAATAATAATTCTTGGTAAAGTCATTAAGGCTAAAGTAATTCCTGCAACTAATGGAGTTGATCTTGGTAGATGAAAGGTCCCAAGCAAAATACCCAAACCTAATAATCCAAATACAATGGAAGGTACTGCTGCTAAATTATTTATATTAATTTCTATAAAATCAGTAATTTTATTTTTAGGAGCAAATTCCTCTAAATAAACTGAAGCTGCAATAGCGATTGGAAAAGATAATAATAAAGTAATTACAATGGTAAAAAATGAACCCACTAAGGCTCCACCAATTCCTGCAAGTTCAGGGTTTCTTGAATCTCCTTTAGTAAACAAATATGAGTTAAATATTTTATTAACTTTTCCTTCATTAACTAATTCGTCATAAAGATTTAATTGAAAATTATTAATCCGTCTTCGCTCTTCTGGAAGTTCTCTAGGGTAATTACCTTTATGCAATTGATCAAAATCATCTGATGCAGTTAGTTTTAATACAGTGGTTTGATTTAAAGCTTTTGGATTATCAAGTAAAAAGTTTCTTATTTCATATTCATAATCAGGACTAAATAAATTAATTAATAACTTTTCTTCGGTTAAACCATTAACTTTTTTTACTTTAAGAATACTATCAATTGCTAGTTCATAGTAATCTGTATTTTCTAAATCTTCGAGTGGAGGCGATTCACTTAATTCTAAAGTGTCAGCATCAAAATTTACCTCAACATCGATAGTTGTTTTTAAAAATGCGCCACTGCCTTTTGAAAAGATAGCATTTAATAAAAAGATTACAAAAAAAATTGCTAGTAAAATAGAAGTTAATCCATAGAGCTTAAATCTTTTTTCAGCATTATGTCGTTTTTTTAATCGTTGCTCTTTATTCATATTTTTCTCTATATTTTTTAACAAATCTTAAGGCTATGTAGTTTAAAATTAATGTTGCAAAAAAAAGTGTTAAGCCCAATGCAAAAGCAGATTGTGTTTTTGGACTATCGAACTCCTGATCGCCAATTAATAACATTACAATTTGAGTGGTGATGGTAGTGGTAGACTCAAGTGGATTAATGGTTAGATTTGCGGCTAAACCAGCAGCCATTACCACAATCATTGTTTCACCAATGGCTCTTGATACAGCTAATAACACCGAGCCCACAATCCCTGGTAATGCAGCAGGAATTACAACATTTTTAATAGTTTCTGATTTGGTTGCTCCAATTGCATAAGATCCATCTCTTAAAGATTGAGGGACTGCATTAATCACGTCATCAGATAATGAAGACACATAAGGAATAATCATAACCCCCATTACCAATCCTGCAGCAAGAGCACTTTCAGAAGATACCTCTAAGTTTAACTTTTCACCTAATTCTCTAAAAAAGGGGCCAACAGTAAGCGCTGCAAAAAAGCCATATACAACTGTTGGAATTCCAGCCAGGATTTCAATAATTGGTTTAGAATATTTTCTAACTTTAGAACTTGCGTACTCTGCCATATAAATTCCAGAAAATAATCCAATAGGAACAGCTACAAGCATTGCAATGAGAGCTATAAATGCTGTACCAGCAAATAAAGGAACAGAACCAAAAGCACCTTTTAAATTTTCATATTCTAAAGCTGTAATTGCTGAGGCATCACTAACGAAAGCTCTTTGAGGACTCCAATTCATTCCAAACAAAAAATCAAAAATATTAATTGCTGAAAAAAATTTTAAACTTTCAAATAAAAGAGAGAAAATAATTCCCATTGTTGTTAATATAGCAACTAGAGAACATACAAAAAGTAATCCTGTTAAAATTTTTTCAACATCATGTCTTGCTTTATTGTTTTTTGAAATTCTAAAAATCCCATATGAGATAGCAGCAATAAAAGTTGATAATAATAAAACAATTTTAGAATTTTGAGCAATTGTTTGTAAATTTTCATAATTCTTAACACCTATTTTAATTTCTTCAGTTAAGGTTCCTGAAAAATTACCCTCATAAAGTGATCTAATTTTTTGATAAAGTAAATTAAGTTGGTCCCCCGAATAATTTAAATCGTTTTGAATTAAAGTTTGTGAGATCAAATATTTAATAATCGCTGGTTCAAATATAGACCAAAATAATAATATAATTAATGCTGGTAACGCGCACCATAAAGCTAGATAATAACCATAATAATTTGGTAGAGCGTTAATCTTTATAGATTGTGTTGATGTAATTTTTCTTATTCTAGAGCGACCATATAAAAATGATAGATAGCTAAATATTGTAACTAATAATAAAATTATAATATTCATGAGCTTATGTATTACAGTTTTAATGTTACAGATTTGTTACAATTTTAAACTACAAATTGTACTAATAAAAAAGGCCAGAAGTTTATTCTGGCCTTGATTGTGTTTGAGGAATTTAAATTACTTGATGCTAATAGTGTTTAATTCGACCGCTGCAGTTCTTACAACATCATATTTTGCTTTAGCTAAAGGTACTAAACCGATCTCAGCTAAGTAACCTCTTGGTCCCATTGCTTTTTTTGACGTAAAATCTTTAATAAATGCGTCAATTCCAGGAACTACTCCAATATGTGCTTTTTTTACATAAAAGAATAAAGGTCTAGCTATTGGATATGAGTAATCTTGAATACCTTCAAGACTAGGTTTAACTCCTTCTATAGCTGCAGCTTTCACCTTGTCTTTATTGCCAACTAAATAGCTATAACCAAAAAAGCCGTATGCGTCAGGATTTGATGCTAGTTTTTGAACAATTAGAGTATCGTTTTCACCTGCTTCTACTGCATAACCGTCTTCACGGATTTTAGTACATTCGCTACTAGCTTTGTCACCAAAAAGTGCTTTTGCCTCTTTAGAACAACCTTTGCTCATTACTAAAGAATTCCATGCATCTCTTGTACCTGATGTTGGTGGGGCAATAAGAATTTCTATCTTTTTAGAAGGAAGTGATGGATCAATGTCGCTCCATTGTTTATATGGATTAGCAACCAATTTACCATCTACATCTACTTCATTTGCTAGTGCTCTCCAAAGTTGTTCTTTAGTAAAATTTGAATCTGGAGAATCTACTGCGTGAGCTAAAGAAATACCGTCATTTCCTACAATAATTTCTATAATTTCAGTTACACCATTTTTTTCACATAATGCTTTTTCTTTAGATTTTATAGCTCTTGATGCATTAGTAATATCTGGGTGATCAGTGCCAACACCAGCACAAAATAATTTCATACCACCACCCGTTCCAGTGCTTTCAATTACGGGCGTTTTAAATTTTCCTGTTTTACCAAAATTTTCAGCAACAACAGTTGCATATGGATAAACAGTTGATGACCCCACTATCCGGATTTGATCTCTTGCTTGAACATTTGACGCAAATAGCATCACCGTCAAGATTGATAAAATAATTTTAACATTTTTCATTTTTATTTTTCCTTTGTTTATTTATATTTAATTCTTATAAAATTTCTTTGTTTCAATTTTATTACAAGTTTATGAAACTTTTATGACAAAGAATATTTTATTATCTTCTAAAATTTTATACTTTTGGAAATTCAATGGTAAATTCAGTACCTTTTCCTTCAGTACTGATAATATCCATAGTTGCACGGTGTTGATTTACTATATGTTTAACAATAGCCAAACCTAAACCAGTACCCCCTGCATCTTTGCTTCTTGCAGGATCTACTCTGAAAAAACGCTCAGTGATTCGGGATAAATATTTTTTAGGAATTCCAACCCCTTGGTCTTTAATAGAAAACAAAATAGTGTCCATTTTCTTAACCAAGGAAATTTTAATGACAGTATCACTATCGCTATACTTGCAAGCATTATCAATTAAATTAGTAAAAATTTCTATTAATCTATTTCTATCTCCAGAAATTTTATAAGTATCATCTGTAATATTGTTTTCTATTTTTATCTTTTTTTTCTTAACAAGCTCTGAATTCAATTTAATCACGTGAGTTATTATTTCTTTTAAATCTAACTCAGTGGTGGGTCTAATATGTTCTTGTAATTCGATTTTTGACAATGAAAGTAAATCATTAATCAAATTTTCCATACGCTCCGTTTGTTGCATCATAATGGGTAAAAATTTCTTTTGCATTTCAAAATCATTTGAAGCATGACCATCATTTATTGTCTCTAATCCTAACTTAATTGACTGTAAGGGTGTTCTTAACTCATGAGAAACATTAGCAACAAAATCTGATTTAAATTGTTGTGTCTTATATATTTCAGTTAAATCTTTTAAAAATATTATTACAGAATGTTCATCTTCAGATTCATTTAAAGACTCTGGGATAATATTTACATTATAGAATTGAAAAATAGGAAGTTTAATTTCCACATCTAAAACTTGTGAACTTTTATCCTGAATTGCAAGATCAATACTTTCTAATAAATTAGCATCTCTTAAAATTAATGAAATATTTTTACCAATAATATCATTACCAAATCTAGCAACAGCGCTTTTATTTGCAAAAAAAACATTTTTAAATTTATCAAGGATAATTACTTGATCCATCATCTCATCAAGGAATATCATTTTTTGATCTTTTATTTTAATATCAGAGCTCATAATTTTAAAACCAGAGGTAGTATTATAACTCTAAAAATAAATTTGTAATTAATAATTAATTATATAGAAAGTTTTAATGACTCTTACATTGTTTTATACAATCGTCGGCTTTGCTTTAGCGGGGTACAGTGTTATTGCAAATGACTCAATTCAAACATTGGGAACTTTTATCGCGTCAAAACAAAAATGGTTTAAATGGTACACTCTTGCTAGTGCAGCATCATTTGTAATGATACTTGCTATTACT
>JAQWPC010000025.1:0-3344 GCA_029245555.1 Alphaproteobacteria bacterium | reverse complement strand
CCTTATCTCACCCTGCTTGGAACCAAGGTTCTGGTAAGATGGTTGACTCTGGTGGTAGAGTTGCACGTTTCAAAAATAAATATAAATCTTTCAATATTTAATTAAGCTTAATATGTCAGACAACAAACCTTTAATGCCTTTAGCTACTGCCGTATGGCTTGTAGACAACACTGCTTTAAGTTTCTTTCAAATATCTCAGTTTTGTCAACTTCATGAATTAGAAATTCAAAGTATAGCCGATGGTGAAGATGCTTACAAAATGCAAGGCCTCAACCCCATTGCTAGTGGCCAGCTAACAATGGATGAAATCAAAAGGTGTGAAAGTGATCCCTCTGCCTCTCTTGAATTACAGAATAAAAAATCTGAAACTATTCAATCTCACGTGAAAGCTAAAAAATATTTACCCCTTTCAGTACGTCAAGAAAGACCAAAGGCTATTGCATGGTTAATCCGTGAATATGGAAAAATTTTAACTGATACTCAAATAGCGAAATTAACCAGCTCAACAAAGCCCACAGTGGCAAACATCAGAGCAGGAAATCAATCTCAACCTATCACAGAGTTTCGTAATCCTACTGATTTAGGATTGTGTTCCTATGAAGATTTAGAGTCTGTGGTAGAAAAGGGCCAAAGAAAAGCTGAAAGAGATCAGAAGGCAAAAGACAAAGCTGCTAAACAGCAATCATCTATCTAATCTTTTTTGAAAAATAAATAAACATCCCCTAAGCGTACTCCAAACTTTTTCATCGTAGCTTTATTGAAAACGTTTTTTTCATCTTGCATGATTAGCCAATCGTCAAACTTAACAAGCATAATACCGTCTTTATATTTAAGCTTAAAAGTATAATGCCAATTAACTGCGTTACCTGACCGCTCTCCAAGTGCTACACCTTTTATATCAGAAGAGCTACCTCGGTAGGTCTTCTCACCTGTTTTAGTAATTTCCCAACGACGAAATTCCTCCTCTCCATTATCATAGAGAAAAGTCTCATTTAGAATGAATAGATCTCCATCCTGAATGCCCTCCATATCAACGGTAAACTGTCTTTTTACTTTTCCTAATCGATCAATAAATAGACCTGAGGCGCTTGTTTTACCTAAAAAATATTCTTCAAGTTTAAATTCAGGTTTTTTTTCTGCGAAATCATCAAGCTTCATATTTGAACATCCATTTAAAGCAGAGACTAAAATTCCAAGTATTATCCATTTTTTTAACATGCACTCGTCATATCTTACGCTTTAAGCCTGAAGTGGATTTCTTTTATAAGTATATTTTTGAAAAAAATTTAAATTAGTTAACTACTTAAATTTTACTTTTTAACAAAATCTATCTGAAAAACATCAATGGTTTTAGCTTTGAAACCACCAGAACAATAAGATAAATAAAAATTCCACATTCTTTTGAAGTCATCATTGTAGCCCATTCTTTTTATGACATCCCATTTATTGTTAAAGTTATATCTCCACATCTCGAGTGTTTGATGATAACTATCAGCCATTTGATTTTTAACTAAAAAAGTGAACTTTTTTTGATTAGCAATATTTTCTAATTTTTCAACTGTAGGGAGCATCCCACCTGGAAAAATATATTTTTGAATAAAATCGATTTTTCTTGAGTATTTTTCAAATAGTCCTTCAAAAATAACTATTGTCTGCATTGAAAAAATACCTGTGGGCTTTAGAAGATCTTTCACTTTATCAAAATATGCTTGCCAATATTGCATTCCAACTGCTTCAAACATTTCAATCGAATAAATTCGAGAGTATTCTCCTTGATGCTCACGATAATCTCTATAAATAACATTTACTTTTCCTTGTAGGTTTTTTTTAAGGATTTGGCTTTGAACAAAATCAAATTGCTCTTTTGAAATAGTCAAAGTATCGATGGTAATATCAGGAAACTTTGAATTTAAATAGAAAGCGAAACTTCCCCACCCCGATCCAATTTCTAAAACTCGATCGCCTCTCTGTGGTTCATTGCCCTTAACCAGGCTTTCAAATTTATTTTTTTGAGCTTGATTTAATGTTTCTGTTCCAGTCTTAAAAAAACCAGATGAGTAAGTTAATGTGTCATCCAACCATTCTTGATAAAAGTTATTACCCAAATCGTAGTGTGCATGAATATTCTTTTTACTTTGGTGAAGGGAGTTCTTTGTTTGATTCATGTAAAATTTTGATATTTTGCGATAAAAATTTGAACCTCTCATTTCACCACCAAAAGCCCTCTCATTTAATGCCCCAAATTCTAAAAACTTTGAAAGATCATCAGCTTCAAATTTACCTTTTATATAAGCCTCTCCTAACCCTACAGAGCCTCTGAAATAAAGGTCCCAAAGCATACTCAAACGGTGAACAGTTAAGTTTACCTCAGGTCCAGGAGAACTACCTTGAAAAAAGTATTTCTTACCTTTTACATCTAAATTTAAAACACCATATTGAATCTTAGTGCATACTTTTCTGATATAGCGATCTGCTATCAAATCTCAATCCTCCAATTTAATCTAAGTATAGATTATCTTTTACACCATGGGAATATTTAAAGAACTTACTTTTCTTATACCATAATTTGATTGCTTGATAATGAATAAGTAAAATTGCTTTAATGCTTCCAAATATATTTGTTATAGAGAAGACTATAACATTTATAGTATTAATAGGTTTTAGTTGGAGATTTATGGATGCAAAGAATATTTGTTTATCTTGATTGTCAAATTGGTTAATAGAGCAAAAGAATTTGTTTTTTTCTGATAATTTTACAGAAATTTTGTAATTACAATCCATTTCAATGAAAGGTGATACATACATATTTTTTTTAAAGTTTTTATTAAAGAAATCTCCTAATGAGAGATAGTGAACTTGATCACCAAAAGTATTTTTCACTTCGTAAAGGATCGCTTTTAAGGATTGCTTATTGTCTAAAAATAAATAAAAGCTAATTGGGTTAAAAGAGTAACCCAATATTGAAGGTATAGTTATAAAACTTACTGTTTCATAATCAATTTGATGCTTGCTAGCAATACCTTCTATAAAAGTGACTAAGTTCTTTTTTTTATCTCGATAGCCATGCTGTTTAAAAAAAATTGAGAAAATGTTAAAGCGATTAAATGAAATAAAAGGATGAATTTTTTTAGATTGATGCAAATTTATGCATAAGTAAGGGGCCTTATATTTAAAAAAGTTTTTGGTATCTTTTGTCCTCTTATGAACGATGACTCCCTGACCGATACTATGGCTTATGTCTAATTCCATTGAATTCTAGATGTATCTGCATTTGTAAAATTCTTTAAATGAACATTCAATTTTTCACAAACCTTGAGAGATGATTGAATTCCATCTTCATGAAA
>JAQWPC010000024.1:0-2238 GCA_029245555.1 Alphaproteobacteria bacterium | reverse complement strand
CCAACACCACCAAACACAGAGAATCCACCGTGTCCTTTAGCAATATTGTTGATTAATTCCATAATCAAAACGGTTTTACCCACACCGGCTCCACCGAACAACCCAATCTTACCACCACGGGCATATGGCGCAAGAAGATCAACAACTTTAATACCTGTTACTAAAATATCAGCAGATGTAGATTGTTCTACATACTCAGGAGCATCTCTATGAATTGGTAACGACATTTTTGATTTTACCGGCTTTCCATCATCAACTGGATCACCAATAACGTTTAAAATTCTTCCTAAAGTTTCAGGGCCTACCGGAACAGTTATAGGAGCTCCTGTTTGTAAGACTTCCATGCCTCTAACAAGTCCATCTGTACTATCCATAGCAATAGTTCTTACCTCATTTTCACCCAAGTGTTGAGCCACTTCTAAAATTAATTTTTGACCTGCATTATCAATCTGGAGAGCATCAAGTATTGATGGTAGATTTTCATCAAACTCGACGTCAACAACTGCTCCAATAACTTGGGAGACTCTTCCTAAATTTTTTTGAGATGGTTTTTTTGCCATTTATATTACTCCATGTAATTATCTAATATTAAGTTTATTATAAAGCTTCTGCACCAGATATGATTTCAATTAATTCACTGGTTATAACTGCCTGTCTTGTTCTATTATATTGCAAGGTTAACTTATCTATCATTTCACCAGCATTTCTTGTAGCGTTATCCATAGCTGTCATTCTGGCTGCTAATTCACTTGCTGTGCTCTCAATTTGAGAACTAAACAATTGTGTTGCTAAATTACGTGGTAATAAATCAGTTAAAATCTCTTCTTCACTAGGTTCAAAATCATATATAGAAGCATTATCCTTACTTTCATCATTTATTTGGATTTCAGCAGGAATAAGTGACTTGAAAGTAACTTCTTGAGCAATAGCGGAAACAAACTTGTTATATATAACTCTACAAACACCAAACTCACCATTTTCAAATAAGTCAATTATTTTTGTTGCTAAAACTTCTGCATCTGCATAATTAGGTTTAGCTGATTTACCTTCAATTTTGTCAATGAATAAGTTTCCATATTCTCTGTTTAGTGAATCAGCTGATTTTTTACCAACCATTATAAGTTTAACATTTACACCATTTTTTTGTAGATTATTAATTTCTTTTTTTACATTTCTTGTAATTGATCCATTAAAACCACCACATAAACCTCTGTCTGCTGAAAAAACAACTAATAACTGAGTTTTATTTTCAGGTTTCCCTGTTAAAAGATCTATTGAAGTTCCCGTAGCTTTAGAAGAGATTTTGGATACAATTTTATCCATAAGTGAAGTGTAAGGCCTAGATGCTAAAGCTTGATCTTGAGCTCTTCTTAATTTAGCCGCAGCAACCATTTTCATAGCAGAAGTGATTTTTTGAGTAGATTTAACTGAGCTAATTCTGTTTTTTAGGTCTTTTAAAGAAGGCATATCAACCTATCCTCTTTTAATTAATGCAACTATTAAGAAAAATTCTTTATCAATTGTTCTAGCATATCTTTAAGAGACTTTTCTGTTTCATCTGACATAGCCTTATCTTTTCTAATAGCGTCTAATATCTTAGAATCCTTAGCTTTTAACTTCTGTAATAAAGCTTGCTCAAATTCACCAATCTTTTGAGTAGGTATTTGATCTAAATAACCCTTAACACCAGCATATATAACAGCCACTTGTTCTTCAACATCCATTGGTGAATATTGCGCTTGTTTTAAAAGCTCTGTAAGTCTTTCACCTCTAGATAATAACTGCCTGGTTGAAGCATCCATGTCGGATGCAAACTGTGCAAAAGCAGCCATTTCTCTATACTGTGCAAGATCTAGTTTGATTGTACCTGCAACTTGTTTCATAGCTTTGATTTGAGCAGCAGAACCAACTCTAGACACTGATAAACCAACATTAACAGCAGGCCTAATACCTTTGTAGAACAACTCTGTTTCTAAAAATATTTGACCGTCTGTAATTGAAATAACATTAGTTGGGATAAAAGCTGAAACATCACCACCTTGCGTTTCGATTATTGGCAGCGCCGTCAATGATCCAGACCCATTATCACTGTTTAACTTAGCCGCTCTTTCTAACAAACGAGAATGTAAATAAAAAACGTCCCCAGGATAAGCCTCTCTTCCTGGCGGTCTTCTGAGGAGTAATGACATTTGCCTATAAGCTACAGCTTGTTTTGACAAATCATCATAGACTACAACT
>JAQWPC010000147.1:0-3010 GCA_029245555.1 Alphaproteobacteria bacterium | reverse complement strand
CAGTATTAAAAGCTTGAGGTCTAGCTCCTACAGCACCGATACGAACTCGCCGCATTCCTTTAACAACTTTGCAAATAGAAATGAACCGATCAAGTTCACTATCAAATTCACTGTTTGATAGACTCAAAACATGGCTTTTGGTAAGAGAAAATTTAATGCCATATTGATAAAGATTATTACAAACTGAAATTTTACCACAATAGGCATCTCTTCTATTAGTGGGTTGCATTTTATCTAAATCATCAGGCGTGGCTTGAATTAATACTGGGACATCAAGGCCAGATAATCGAATGGTATCCGCTACACCCTTTTCATCTCCAAAATTAGGTAAAATTACAAGAATACCCTCAATTTTATCCTGATTATCCTTAAATAAATTTGCACATTTTTGCGCCTCTAAAAAAGTCTCCACGCCTCCTAATTTTGTATCATTTTCGTTTAATAGAATTGGATTAATGTTTTTATTTTTAAAAATGCTTAGTATCTCTTTCCTTGCCTCAGTAATTAAATGATCTGGAAAAAAATCTCGATTGCCTATTATTATCCCTAAAGTTGTGCTCATATAAGCCCCCTCCACTTGTCATATTATATAACAATTGAACTAACACAAAAAGGGCATATTCTTGTTTTTTAAAATGGAACAGCTAACACTCCAAAGAAAATCAATAGAATACAGAAAGACTATTTTAAAGATTATATTTGAATCGGGGGCTGGCCATACAGGGGGAAGTCTTTCTTGTATTGATATTTTAAATGTTCTTTACAACTCAGTATTGAATATCACCCCTCAAAACTTTTCATCTTTTGATCGGGATCATTTTATTCAAAGCAAAGGGCACTCAGTAGAGGCGCTATATACTGTTTTATTAGATTGTGGTTTTTACAAAAAAGAAGATCTTGGGACTTTAAATAATTTTAATTCTCATTTTATTGGTCATCCTACTAAAAAAGTTTTAGGAATAGAACATAATACAGGTGCTCTAGGACATGGATTATCAGTTGCGGTGGGTATGGCTTTAGGATTAAAAATAGATAAAAAAAAGTATCGTGTATTTACTCTACTTGGTGATGGAGAACTTTCAGAAGGCTCAGTTTGGGAAGCCGCTATGACTGCTTCAAAATATAAACTAGATAATTTAACAACGATCATAGATAGAAATAGACTCCAGATAACTGGAAACACTGAAGAGGTTAATCCTGTAGAACCCCTTAGAGATAAATTCTTATCCTTTGGGTTTACTGTAATAGAAGTAAACGGCAATGACATTTCCTCTTTAACAAAAGTATTAAACCAACCCCTGTTAGAAAAGGATAAACCAAATCTTGTTATTGCAAATACAGTTAAGGGATCAGGTATCAGTTTTATGGAAAATCAAGTTTCATGGCACCATAAAGTCCCATCCCCAAATGAGTATGACTTAGCGATTAAGGAATTGAATAAGGCAATGAGCAATGTCAAATAAAACAGGTAGACCAAATTTAGAAGTTTTTGCTGAGACACTACTTATCGAGGCAAAAAAAAACCCAAATATTATGGTAACAACTAGTGACTCACGAGGATCAGGAAAGCTCGTACTTTATGGCAAAGAGCTTCCAAAGCAAATTATAGAGGTCGGCATCGCTGAACAAAATCTTATTGGGGTAAGCGCAGGATTATCAGCAGCCGGTAAAAAAGTCTTTGCTGTATCACCAGCTAGCTTTTTAACCGCTCGATCTTTAGAGCAAATTAAAGCTGATATTGCATATTCTGATCATCCTGTTTGTCTAATTGGTATTAGCGCTGGAATAAGCTATGGGCAATTAGGCTCTACACATCATTCAATTCACGATTATGCAGTTTTACGATGTATTAATAATATTTCCATCGTTGCCCCTGCTGATAATTTTGAAACAAGTGAAGCCATTAAGCAGGCAGTCAATTTTAATTCCCCTCTCTACTTAAGATTAGGGAAAAAACCAATGATGGATATCTCTAATGAAAATAAAGATTTTAAAATTGGTAAAGCAAAATTTGTTACAAAAGGGGAAGATGTCCTTTTAATTGCTGCAGGGGAAACTGTCCAACGCGCCTATCTAGCGGCTCAACTTTTGAGCGAAAAAAATATTCATGCAACTGTAATTAGCATGCACACTATCAAACCCTTCGATGTAAAGACGTTTCTCACTGAGTCAAGAAAATCAAAAGTTATTATCAGTATTGAAGAGCATAGTATTTATGGTGGACTTGGTGAACAGTGTGCAAGCCTACTTGCTCAGCATAATATTAATGCAAAATTTCAGATTCTAGGTATTCCAGATGAATATATGATTAATGGGACTCAGTCTGATGTATTAGACTATTATAATATGAGTCATGAAAAAATATCTAACACTGTAATATCTTTGTTAGCTAAGTGAACTATATTTCAATTGATTCCAGTACTTCATCGACAACAGTTGTAGTTTTTGATGATCATTTAAAAATCCTTAAAAGATTTCAAAAAGAGCATAAACAAATTTATACACCCGAAGGATTTATAGAGCATGATCTTGATGAGATTTATAAAAATCTAATTGAACTCATGAGACAAGCATCACAAACAGCACCTAACCCTCATTTGATCAGCTTGACCAATCAAAGAGAAACCCTGACGCTGTTTGATAAATCAACAGGTAAGCCTGTTAGAAATGCCATTGTATGGCAATGCACTAGAGGGCAAGAAATTTGTAAAAAAATACAAAAAAATCAAAGTCATTCAGAGTTAATTACAAAAAAGACAGGGTTAAAGGTAAATTCATTTTTTTCAGCGAGTAAACTTAAGTGGATAATCGAAAATGAAATTGATTTAAAAAATCAATTAGAAAAGGGAGAAATTTTATTTGGTACTATTGACACATACCTTTTATATAGACTAACTGGATGTAGTGCGTATGTAACTGATACTACAAATGCATCGCGAACCCTTTTGTTCAATTGTATTGAAAATAAATGGGACCCAGAGCTTTTTTCTATTTTTGAAATAAAGAAAAT
>JAQWPC010000130.1:0-2018 GCA_029245555.1 Alphaproteobacteria bacterium | reverse complement strand
TAAAAAGATAACTGTTAAGCCTGAGGGGGTTCTTTCTTACCAATCACATAATTTTAGATCTGAGCATTGGATTATTATTGAAGGCAAGGCAACAATAATTTTAAACAATAGGACATATTACAAGTCAGCAAATGAACATATTTTCATACCAAAGAAAGCCAAACATCGAGTTCTCAATGAGAGTTTAAAAAAGAAATTGGTTATAGTTGAGGTTCAAACAGGTAGTAAATTTTTAGAATCTGATATTAAGAGATTTTCTGATATCTATGGTAGGAGTAAATGAAGATATTAGCTGAAATCTCTGTAGGAGAATTGTTTGATAAAATAACAATTTTGAATATTAAAACAAAAAAAATATCTAATAATGATAAACTTAAAAATATCCATACAGAATTAAAAACACTGAACGATCAATCAAAAAAAATAACAGTATCTGATGTTCAAGTTCTTAATGATTTAGTGCTTAAACTTCAACAAATTAACGAGGATTTATGGGATATTGAAAATTTCAAAAGAGAATGTGAAGCAAAAAAAGATTTTGGCGAGAACTTTATTAAACTATCAAGAGATGTACATTTTAAGAACGATAAAAGAGCTATATTAAAAAAAGAAATCAATCTTCTTTCCAATTCTCAAATTGTAGAGGAAAAAGAGTACTCTAAGTATTAACTTTTTCTAAGCTGATTAACTTTTCTTTTATTCTAGATCTTCCATTTAAAAAGCTCAATTCTAATAATACTATAATGCCTTTAATAGTTGCTTTTGATCTTTTTACTAGCGTTGTTGAAGCTTTAATTGTTCCACTAGTTGCAAAAATATCATCAATGATTACTACTTTATCCTTTTTTAAAATCATGTCTTTTTGTACTTCCAATTGATTGGAACCATATTCTAGTTTGTATTTTATGGAATAAGTGTCACCAGGGAGTTTTCCTTTTTTTCTTATCATCACTAGTTTTTTTTTTAATTTGAAGGCTACTGCAGAGGCAAAAATAAAACCCCTTGAATCTATTCCTACTATTGTATCAGCATTAATTTTTTTAACTTCTTTAGCCATTTTATTTACAACTAAATGAAATTTTGAAGGGCTAGATAAAATTGTAGAAATATCATAAAAAGCAATGCCTTTTTTTGGAAAGTCTTTTATAATTCGAATACTTTTTAAAGTTTGAGACATGAAAAAAAAGATTAAATCAGTATTTAATAAAAAAAACAAAAGAAAAATTTCGTGCCTAACTTCATACAGTTATAATTTTACTAAAATTATTGATGGCCTTGTTGATGTCATTCTTGTGGGTGACTCTATGGGAATGGTTTTATATGGGATGGATAATACACGTATGGTGACTGATGAAATGATGATTAATCACGCAAGAGCAGTCAAGCAAGCTACTCATAAATCACTTGTCTTCTTTGATCTTCCTTTTAAAAAAAAATTTGATGAAAAAGAAATGATAACTAGGGTTAAAAATATATATAAAAAAACAGGTTGTGATGGTGTTAAAATAGAGGGTAATTCAGAGTTAATTAACGTGATTGTAAAATTGAATAAGCTTCAAATACCAGTTATGGCTCATTTAGGTTTACAACCACAAAAATTTTCATCCTCTAAAAATTTTAAAATTTTTGGTAAAAATAGAAATGACTTAGAAGATATAATTAACGATAGTATAAAATTACAAAATGCAGGTGCTGTAGCTCTTTTATTAGAGGGTATGAAGACGAATGTAGCTAAAAAGATTACAACGATTACAAATATACCCACTATTGGGATAGGTGCGTCAGAATTTTGTGATGGTCAAATATTAGTTTCTGAGGATATGCTCGGAATGTTTACTGAATATCACCCTAAATTTGTCAAAAAATATACAAATCTCTCTCACAATATCAAAATTGCTATAAAAAAATATGTTTCTGAAATTGATCAGGTGAAGTTTCCCAATAAAAATTATCGTTATGATTAATTGTCTCTATTGATAGATGTGTCTAAGAGTTCTTGAAGTAAAATTGAAGGTTGA
>JAQWPC010000118.1:0-5394 GCA_029245555.1 Alphaproteobacteria bacterium | reverse complement strand
TGCTAAAACTAGATATATGTCAGATGGGCAAATCAATATTCCATTAGTAATAAGAACAGCAAATGGAGGGGGGTCAAAGTTTGGGGCTCAGCACTCTCAAAGTTTAGAGAATTGGTCTATGATGATTCCTGGATTAAAGGTCGTTGCACCAAGTTCTCCAGCTGATGTTTTGGGATTAATGAATACAGCTATTAATGACCCTGATCCTGTTATTTTCTATGAACATAAATCCCTGTATGCATCCAAACAACAGTTAGATAGCACTGAACTGTCTATTCCTTTAGGTCAAGCCAATATTCTTCATGAAGGAAATGATATTACCATTATTGGTTTAGCATTAATGGCACAAAGATCTAAAAAAGCAGCAGAAATTCTAAAAGAGAAGCATAACATTAAAGCTAAAGTGATAGATTTAAGAACACTTGTACCTTTAGATCTGCAAACAATTAAAAAATCTATAAATGAAACAGGACTAGCTATGACTGTTGAGGAGAATCCAAGACTATGTGGTTGGGGTGCAGAAATTTCATCTTTAATTACTGAGCATTGCTTTTCAAATTTAAAAGGACCAGTCACTAGAATTACTACACCACATGTCCCTTTACCAAGTGCCGACATACTGGAAGATAATACCATTCCTTCTGTCGATCTTATTGTTAACGAAGTTATAAAAAAAATAAAAGGAGAATAATCATGGAAATAATAATGCCCTCACTCGGTGAGACAGTTGATGAAGGAAAAGTTATAAAATGGCATAAAAATGTTGGTGATGAAATCAAAGAAGGAGATATTTTGTGTGAAGTTGAAACTGATAAAACAGCAGCAGAAATCCCTTCTACGGTTAATGGAACTCTAACCGAAATCATTGCCCCTGAGGGTGACGTTATCCCTGTGGGTGGCAAAATTGCTACTGTAGAATAATTTAAGAACTGCTATAAATACATCTATGAAAATAACAGATTCAAAATTTTATAGAGATAAATGTTATATTAATGGCGAGTGGATTAATTCTGACTCTGGCGAGAATATTTCAGTCAACAACCCAGCAACTTTAGAAGAAATTGGAACAGTCCCTAAGTGTGAAACAGCTGAAACCAAAAGAGCGATCGAAGCTGCTAATGCAGCATGGCCTGAATGGAAAGCAAAATCTGCCAGACAACGTTCAGATATACTTCGTAAATGGTTTGACCTAATCATTGAAAATAAAGAAGAATTAGCTCAGATAATGACAATTGAACAAGGAAAGCCAATCAATGAATCTAGAGGCGAGATTGGTTATGGTGCATCCTTTGTAGAGTGGTTTTCGGAAGAAGCTAAAAGAGTTTATGGGGATACAATACCTGACCCTATGACCGATCGAAGAATTGTTGTTTTAAAACAACCGGTTGGCGTTGTAGCTTCAATCACCCCATGGAATTTTCCAAATGCTATGATCACAAGAAAATGTGCTCCAGCTCTTGCAGTTGGCTGCCCCGTTGTTATCAAACCAGCTAGTCAAACTCCTTTCTCAGCATTGGCTCTTGCTGTTTTAGCTGAAGAAGCTGGGTTTCCAAAAGGAACTCTTAATGTAATTACAGGTAAGGCTTCAGCTATTGGAGATGAGCTAGCTTCTAATCCAATTATTAGAAAATTATCTTTTACCGGCTCTACTGAAATAGGAAAAGTATTACTAGAGAAGTGCTCGGGAACTGTAAAAAAAGTTTCTATGGAATTAGGGGGTCACGCACCTTTTATTGTATTTGATGATGCTAATATTGATGATGCTGTTGCAGGCGCCATGCAAAGTAAGTTTAGAAATACTGGCCAAACCTGTGTTTGTGCAAATCGTATATACGTTCAAGAGAAAGTTCATGATGAATTCTGTTCAAAATTTGTTGAAGCTGTATCAAAAATGAAAGTTGGAGATGGTTTAAATGAAGAAAACTCTTCAGGCCCAATGATTGATGAGCACTCTTTAAGTAAAGTTGAAGAACATGTTCAAGATGCTGTTGATTGTGGAGCTAAAGTTGCAATAGGTGGTGCAAAACACTCTTTAGGATTAAATTTCTATCAACCTACTATATTGACCGGCGTAACTCCAGAAGCCAAAATTACCACTGAGGAGACATTTGGACCTGTTGCTCCAGTTTATAAGTTCAAAGATGAGAGCGAAGTTGTAGAACTAGCAAATAATTCACCTTATGGGTTGGCATCATATTTTTATTCAAGAGATATTGGTAGAGTATGGAGAGTTGCTGAGGCATTAGAATACGGTATGGTTGGTGTAAATACCGGTCTTACTTCTAAGGCGGAAGCTCCTTTTGGTGGAATTAAAGAATCAGGCCTTGGAAGAGAAGGCTCTAAGTATGGCATAGATGATTTTATCGAAATTAAATATGTTAATATGTGCGGCCTAGATAAGTAATATTTTTCATGAATAAAGTCTTTAAGGTTGGATTAATAGGATGTGGCCACATCTCTGAAACATATTTTCGTGGTCATGAATATTTTAATAATTTTCAAATTGTAAAATGTGCTGATATCAATCAAGAGAATGCAAAAAAATGTGCTGAGACATATGGAATTAGTGCAAGTTCTGTTGAGGATTTACTGAATGACTCTGAAATTGAAATTATACTCAATTTAACAATTCCTAGAGCGCACTTTGAAGTTGCAAAGCAATCCCTTGAAAAAGGAAAGCATGTTTATAGTGAAAAACCTATGGCTGTTAATTTTTCTGAAGGACAAGAGTTATTAGAATTAGCAAAATCTAAAGGTCTGTCCATCGGCAATGCCCCTGATACTTTTTTAGGTGGCGGTATCCAAAAATCTATCGAATTAATCAATGATGGTAAAATTGGTAATATTCGACTTGGCAGTGCTATTTTTGCTTATCCTGGCGTGCAGTCGTATCACCCCAATCCAGAACCTTGGTTTGCAAGTAATGAAGGTGGCCCCGTTATGGATATGGGACCATACTATCTGACTGCTTTAGTTAATCTACTTGGGCCAGCTAAAAGCGTTCATGGTATTTCAACTAAAGTTTTTGAAAAAAGAGTTATTGGTATTGGTCCAAAAAAAAATCAAGAGTTTGATGTTAAATGCCCTACGAGCTATTTAGTCAATTTAGAATTTCATAACAAGGCTTTCATTCAAATTACACTATCATTTGATGTTGTTGCTCACCAAAGGAATCATATTGAACTCTATGGAGACAAGGGCTCTATGATAGTTCCTGATCCTAATATGTTTGGAGGATCTGTAATGACTTGTAATGATGACTCCGGTCAATGGCATGAGCATAAAACAAATGATATGCCTTTAGGAAGAATTAATATTAATTCACATAGTGGACGAGCAAATGAATCTTCGACTAACGCCAATTACCGTGGAGTTGGATTATCAGAAATGGTTTATTGTATAGAAAACAATCTTAATCATAGATGTAACGGAGAACTTTCCCTTCATGTATTAGATATTATTAAATCTACTATGAAAGCTGCAGACACAATGACACCCCAAGAAATAAAAACAACTTGTAAAAAATCTGATTTTTTCACTTTAGAAGAAATTCAAAAAATCCTTAAGTAAAGTTAATATTTCCTTTAAAGTAATTCTTTTATGGAATTTGATAAATCAAAAAAAATACTTGTAATTGGAAGAGCGGGAATGGACATTTATCCAGAACCTCCAGGTACAAAAATCACTGATGTAAAAGATTTTTCTACCCATTTGGGAGGATCTGCAGCTAATACTTGTGTTGCCTTATCAAAATTAGGAGTTAGCTCAGATCTCGTTACTTGTATTTCTGATGATGCTATAGGTGAATATATCTTGAATAAATTAAAAGAATTTAAGGTGGGTAGTAGATTTTGCAGGAAAGTGGATAAGGTTTTCCAAACCCAATTAGCAGTAGTCGAAACAATACTTAAAAACAATCAATCAATTTTATACAGAAATAATTCATGTGATTTACAGCTAAATAAAGACGATATCGATCAAATTGATTTTCAAGACTACTCAGCAGTATTTATCTCAGGAACTGCTCTTTCGTCTGAACCCTCTAGAGAGGCAGTATTTTATGCAAGTCAAAAAGCATCTAAATCAAATATTCCTTTAATTATTGATTTAGATTATAGGCCTTATAACTGGGAATCAGATCAAATGAAATCAGAAATTTATCAAAAAATTATGAATGAAATGGATATTATCATCGGTAATGATCTTGAATTTAATATTGCAGATAATTCTTCTGATGGTTTTCATTTGACCAAAAATTTTATTGAAAAAAAACCATCAATTATAATTTATAAGATGGGAGAAAAAGGATCTAAGGTTTTTACCAAAGAAAAAGAGTTTGAATTTGGGATATTCAAAGTCGATGCTATCAAACCAACTGGAGCGGGTGATGCTTTTAATGGAGGTTTCATTAGCTCACTTTATAAAGGCATGTCTTTAGATGAGTCTGTTAAAAGAGGATCCGCAAATGCTGCTTTGGTTGTAACAAATGTAGGTTGCTCTTCCGCAATGCCAGATAGTGAAGAATTAGAAAAATTTATTAATCAACAAAAAATGGAGAATTAGATGCACATACCATACTCAGACAACAAAAATATAGCTTTATTTCAAGAGAATAATAAGACTGTCCCTCTTGTATATTTTAATATAATTAATTTAAAAAAAGGGGAAAGCTACAGCTATCAACTCCCCAAACACGAAACAAGTGTTGTTCCTGCTACTGGTATGGTGGAATTAACAGTTGATGGAAATAAACTTGGTCAAATAGGAACAAGGAATGCTGATGTTTGGGATGGAGAGCCTGAGGGAAGTTATATTCCCACTAATTCTCAATGCATGATTACTTGCCTTTCAGAGACAGCTGAATGTTTTATAGCTGGGGGTATTTATGAAAACAAATTGGACCCATTTTTGGTTTCTAAAAATGAAATAGATGTAGTTCAGTATGGTTCAGATGACACTAAGACCCATCGTAAGATCAAACATATCCTTGGGGCAAAACAACATGAGCAAGTTGGAAGATTACTTGTAAATGAACTATATACAGTTGGCGCAGGAGGATGGTCAGGTTTTCCACCTCATAAACATGACACAGATAGACTTCCTGATGAAACACGCCATGATGAGGTTTATAATTATCGCTTTAAACCCGGTCATGGTTTTGGCGTTCAAGTCATACAGCATGAAGAAGATAAAGAGGGATTTGGTTATCAATTATTTAATGGATCAACTATAGCAATAAACAAAGGTTATCACCCCTGTGTAGTAGCTCCCGGATATGAAATGTATTACTTTACAATTTTAGTAGGATTATCTCAAAGATCACTGGTGCAATACTTTCAAAAAACTCATGCTTATCAAATTGAAACAATCCCTGGAATTAAGGATATGATAGCA
>JAQWPC010000114.1:0-7136 GCA_029245555.1 Alphaproteobacteria bacterium | reverse complement strand
ATAGAAAAAATTAAACCCAAAGTAACGCTAAAGAAAAGAGATAAAAAAGAAATTTCTAAAGTTACTAACGATGCTCTTAAAACCCTTGGTAGAATTTCTAACATAAAATTAGTATCTAGCATCTTATTTTACCAAATCGATCTTAGATGCTTTAACATCATTATTTTTTTGAAGTATATTTGCAATATAGCTAGTACCTAAGACAATCGGTAAATATAGCATTGCTTGTAAAGCTAATAACTCAATGAATTTAAAACTATTCCCTTGTAAGTTAATTGCAGCCTTATGCAATTCTAATAAGGCTATTACTGATAAAACTGCTGAAGCTTTAATTAAATGTGATGCTTCATTGGCAGTAGCGGGAAGCATTCTTTTTATAGCTTGGGGAATGATTATATATATCATAGTAGTGAAAAGGCCCATTCCTAGTGTCTTTGAGGCTTCATACTGTCCTTTATCAATTGAGGTTATTGATGCTCTTGAAATTTCAGTTTGATAACCTGCGGAATTAAAAGTGAGAGCAATTACACCTACCCAAAATACATCTAGTTTGATGCCTACTTTTGGAAGTAAGAGGTAAGCTGCATAAATTTGAATTATTATTGGAGTGCATAAGACAATCCAAACATAAAACCTACTTATTAAATTTATAGGATTAAATTTAGAAAAAATTGAATTAATAGATCCAAAAAAAAGACCAATAAAAAAAGCTAAAAATAGTGAAATAAAACTAACTTTGATCGTTACCCATAGAGGTGGTAGAAGCCTTGGAAAGACTTCTACCATATAAATAAAGTCCAAAGTTTTAAATTATTACCAGGTTGGAGAATTATCTGGCAGTGTATCTACAAATGACTTTCCAAACCATTTTTCTTGAAGTTTAGCAAGTGCGCCATCAGCTTTCATAGATCTTATAGCATCATCAAAAGCGCCTCTTAAGTCATCATCTTCTTTGGTAAAAGCCATTGATGTCCACTCCTGAGACCATTTATCTGAAGCAAAAGCTAGAACAGTAAAATTATCATCTGTTTTTGCAAATTCTAATAAACTCACAAGAGTTGATGCATAAGCGTCAATTCTCTTTGATCTCATTGCTTCATAAGCAACTGCATCGCTATCATATGATTTTATATCTCCATCATAAGATAATCCTAACTCTTCAGCTGATATATTTAATTGGTCTAATTGAGGCGTACCCGCTCCTGCACTTACTTTTTTTCCACCCAAATCAGATCTATCGGAGATACCTGAGTCTTTCATAACAATAATGCCAGAAGCAGCATTCATATATGGAATTGAAAAGTTAACTCTTTGATATCTTTTTTCAGTTGCGGTCATACCACCAAGAATAAGATCAAATCCACCATCATACATAGTTTGAATAACAGTTGACCAATTTGTATCTTGAGGAACGGCTTCTACGCCCATTCTCTTAGCTACTTCCTTAGAAACATCGATATCATATCCTACTAATGTTCCACTATCATCCATGTATTCAAAGGGCTTATAACCAACCTCTAATCCAAAGACAAATTTTCCTGCAGATTTAACGTCGTCTAGTGCTCCTGCAAAAACTGATCCACTAAACAGTATTGAAATAATTAAAGATAATAATTTCATAATATCCTCCTTTTATAGAATAAATGTAATTTTAATATAAATACAATTTTTACTTAAATTTTAAATTGTTCAAAATGAACATTTTAATAATAAAATTAATTAATTTTCAAAGTCATAATTATTAGAGTCAAAATGAAGAGAAGTAAAATCTTTAAAGGAGTCTTCTAGAGTGTAAGCAATATCTATTAAATTTAGATCTGAATTTTTCTTTGATATTAATTGTAAGCCAAATGGTAGTCCATTTTCAATAGAGCCACAGGGAATTACAATTGAAGGTCCACCAAATAGAGTTACACCATATGATATAGCTTCCCATTTAAGATAATTATCCATTATTTTTGAGTCTATATTTTTTGGATATTCATCCTCGTGATTAAATGGAGGCACTGATGCAGCCGGAGTTATTAGCATATCATAATCTTCAAAAAACTTTTCTGCATTGCGAAATATTTTTGTATGTTCTGACATAGCCCACCCTATATCTTTTATTGAAATTTTGGAGGCTCTTTTCAGTTCATCGACAATTACATCACCTAAGGATCCAGGATTGTTGTTATTAATTTCACTAAAATCATTTACAAAACCTATCCCTCTTAGTAAATAAAATGCTTTATCAGCTTGACTCATCTCAGGGTGAGCAAATTCAATACTATTAAATAATGTAGAAAGTGTATTAATTTTATTATCAAATTCTGACATACATAATTTACTCATTGGGGCGAATCCCAAATCATGAGAGATAGCAACTTTTAATTTTTTTAGATTGATTTTCTTAGGTTGTTTTAATAACTCTGATTTTTTTATTTCAGCAGTAGGAATTGGATCTAAATTGCATGATTTAATCATTCCACTTAGGAGTATTTTTAAATCTGTAATATTTCTAGCCATTGGCCCTTCTACATCAAAGGGGGACCATCCCATGCCTCTTCTAGAAGTTGGGACAAAACCAACTGATGGTCTCATACCTACAATATTACAAAAGGAGGCTGGCGTTCTAAGACTGCCAGCAAAATCAGAACCCATAGCCAATGGAACCATTTGTGAAGCTATTGAGACAGCAGTGCCACCACTGGAGGCTCCACAACTTTTACCCAAGGCATAAGGGTTATTGGTAGTACCGAATAAATCGTTTGTAGTTGTTGCACCAAACCCATGTTCTGGAACATTTGTCTTACCAGGAAATAAAGCACCATTTTCTCTCATACTTGAGACAATATTGTCGTCCTCTGAAGGAATGTAATTTTCAAAAAGATGAGAACCTTGAGTGGTCCTAACATCTTTAATATCGTTCAAATCTTTTACTCCAACTGGTATTCCAAATAACGGGTATTTTTCAAAATCAATTTCTTTAACCTGATCAAGCTTTCTAACCTGATCATATGCCTTATCAAAACACTTGATAGGAAAGGCATTTAATAAAGGATCAATTTTTTGAATTCTTTGAATACAATCATCAAGTATTTCTTTGGGACTAAAAGATTTCTTTAATAAGCCCTCTCTTAATTGTGAAACTGTTAATTTATATAAGGACATTTAATGATGAAGTACTTGATTCAGAAAAGATTTAGTTCTTTCTTTGTCAGGATTAGAAAAAAATTTATCAGGAGTATTACTCTCAACAATCTCACCGTTATCCATAAAAATAATTTTATTAGCAATTTTCTTTGCAAAGCCCATTTCATGGGTAACTATTATCATAGTCATACCTGTAGAGGCCAAGTCTGACATCACATCTAATACTTCGTTGATCATTTCAGGGTCTAATGCAGATGTTGGTTCATCAAAAAGCATAATCTTTGGATTCATAGCTAATGATCTAGCAATAGCACAACGTTGTTGTTGACCACCAGAAAGCTTAGAGGGATACTTATCTTTTTGATCAATAATTTTTACTTTATTAAGAACACCTTCAGCAATTTCAATTGACTCAGATTTACTTAATTTTTTTACTTTAATAAGAGGTAAAGTTATATTTTCAATAATGCTTAAATGAGGAAATAAATTAAATTGCTGAAAAACCATTCCAAAAATATTATTTTTGGAAACTTCTTTTTCATTCATTAACTTATTGTTTATAAAGATATCTCCGGAGTCTGCTTTTTCCAATCCAGCTATTGCTCTTATAAGAGTTGATTTACCTGACCCAGAAGGCCCACAGATAACAACAATTTCTCTTTCATTTAATGAAAGACTGATATTTTGTACAGCATGGAAACTTTCATAAAATACGTTCAAATTATTAATCGATAAAATATTTGTCACTTTTCTAAACTTTTAATCCTGCAATAATTGCTATTTCAACCAATGCATCTTCACCGATATCAGATACCTCAACTAGATTTCTAGCAGGAGCATTATCTGTAAAGAATTCACTAAAAACTTTATTGATTTCATTCTTAATTGAAAGATCGGTAACATAAACTATTGCTAATCCAATAGTGTCGATAGACCCCCCAGCCTCTTCAAGAATAGTTAGGCAATGAAGAAGAGATAGTTTTGCTTGGTTGTATCCTCCTTCTACAATCAAACCAGTATCTAAATCCCTAGGCATTTGCCCTCCAATGTAAATTGTATTATTAACAATATTACATTGAGACACTGGAGACGTTGATAATGGCGCCTTATCAGTATTTATAATTTTTTTATTCATAATTAATTATCCTCCAACATAATTGACTGTAGTTAAAAATTCTTCAAAGCCCCAAATACCACCTTCTCTTCCAATACCTGATAAATTATTGCCACCAGTTGGGCGACCTGGACTTTGTATTTTTGTTGTATTAACACCAATACTTCCAAAGTTCAAAGATTGAACTTTTTTGTGCAAAGATTTATTTTTTGTAAAAATATAGGTGACTAATGAATAGTTGCATTTGGATAGTTTCTTTAAAATGACATCGTTATTTTTGAAATAGGAAATGCCAAGCAATGGACCGAAAGTTTCATAATTATCAAAAACAGAATCATTAATACTTACATCAACTACAGTGAGTGGATAAAGATTATCAGTGTTATCTAGATTATTAGATCTTGTTATTAATTTACCTTTTCTTAACGAATTTGTTTCTAGTTTTTTTAAAAATTTATAATGATTTTTAGAAATAACTGGACCAAAATTAGGTTGGTTTTTAAATGTAACATCACCACAACTTAATTTCATAACTTTGGATATTAATATTTTTTCAAATTCTTTTTTTATGGACTCATTAACAAAAACTTTATTGATAGAGGAGCAGGCTTGGCCTGCAGCTTTGATTTTGCGAATTAGAATTTCATGTATAACATTATCTAATTTATAATTATCAAAAATAACTGCATAATTAATACCCCCTAGTTCTAAGATTTTTTTTTGTAAGTGTTCTGTTTGAATGTTATCTAATTTAAGACCAACACTAGTTGACCCAGTGAATGTTATGGTTTTAATCTTTTCATTTTGAACGGCTTTATCCATTAATGATTTGTCTTTGATAAAAATAAATTGAATATAATTTTTTAGGTCTTTGGGGAGATTATCATCAAGATATTTACATAAATTTATACAATTAGATGAAGTTTTAATAATTAATGGAGACCCAGAAGCAATACTTGGGGCAATTTTTCTAGTTATGCCAGCAAGCGGGTCGTTATAAGGTGTAATAGCAAGAACAGCACCTGTAGGTTTAAAAAATAATTTCTTATTAGTATCGATTTTTTTTTCAAATTTATAGGTTGATATTAAAGATAATGAATACTGTATGAATTCAAGAGCATAATCAAACTCACCTGATGACTCTTCAATAGTCTTGTGAACTTCCAAATGAATATATTTTATTAAATTACTCTTATGTTTTATTAGAAAAGATTTTAAAGATTTTAATTTTTTAGTTCTTTCATTAAGCGACTGAAGCAATAATAAACTCTTATCAGTCTTCTCAATCTTTTTTTGGATACTGCTATTAGTATCAAAAGTAATTTTAGAATTTAAACTAAAAGTATTTTTAATATTGCTAGTAGATCTCATTTTTCTCCATAATATTTATAATCTTTTTTAATTCACTTTTATCTTTTTCAAAACAAAATCTATAAAAACCTTTATAACTAGGTCCGAATTCTCTCCCTTCAAGAAAAAATAAGCCATTTTTATTTGCTAATTGAAGAAAATTCTTTTTATTTTTTATTTGTGGAAATAGATAAAATGATCCATCAGGAGTGTAAAATTTTACATTTTTAGATTTTAAGAAGTTTGCAACAAGAGTCATTTTATCTTTAATATCAGGTGCTGCTAATAATTCTTTTTTGGAATAAATAATATGCTGAGAGACAGTATTAGGAGCTCCATTTACAGCAATATGAATATTAGTAAAACGCTCAATCAATTTTTTTGATGCGTGGATCACACCTAATCTTAAGCCCTGAAGGTGAAAGTTTTTAGAGAAAGAATTTACAATTATTAAATACTCACTATTAAGATTAATAGGTTTGTTAAATAATTTTTTATTAAATGTATGAGATGAAAAACTCTCATCTATAACTAAATAGCATTTATTATTTTTGCAAGTTTTTATCAAACTAGTAATAGTCTTAGAGTCATAAATTTTTCCACTAGGATTGTTTGGTGATGACAAAACCAATAACTTTATTTTATTGCTAGATAAAAATTTATTTAGTTTTGGAAAATCAATTTTATAGTCTTCTTTCATATGAGTATCAAAGAAGAAGGATTTAGAATTACATAAATCAATTAAATCAACATATGTTGGCCAATTAGGATTAATAATCCCAAAATTTATATTATTATTACCAGATATTGTTTTAAATATACAATATAGTCCAGCCTTAGCACCATTAGTAATTAAAGTTTTATTATTTTTATTAATTTTCCAATTTTTTAAAAGTTTTTTTTCTGCTAAAGAAATAACTCTCTCATGACCTGATAGCTTACCTTGCATATTAAAGTTCTTAATACTAATCTTTTTTATTTCTTTAGGATCAAAAGATGGATTACTAAGGGATACAGCAAATTTTTTTTGGCTTCGCATCCTTTCTATATTCTCCTGTAAAGACAATGTGACAGATTTTCTCAAACTATAATTTTCCTTTACTTTAATAAATAAATTTCTTCTACAAGAACCTTTAAAGAATTTTTTAAATTATTAAACTTAATTATTAAAGGTGGTATAAGCATCAGGACATTATTTCTTTCTCCTCCTGCGTAGACTATTATATTTTTTTTTAGCATTTGTTTTTCTATTAATTTAACAATTTCACTATTTGCAGATCCATCAGGATATATGAATTCAATACCAGCTCCAGCACCATGAGTTCTTACTTCAAATATTGATGATAGTTTATTTAATTTTGATAATGAGTCCCATAAAATCTGGTTAATTTTTTTAGCTCTATTAATTAGTTTACTTTTTAAAATTTCATCAATAGTTGCACTTGCCATGGCACACGATAATGGATTACCTTGAAAAGTGCTTGTATGTATTCCTGGTGGCCAAGTCTTAAGTATTTTAGAAGGTCCCAAAACTACA
>JAQWPC010000057.1:0-2111 GCA_029245555.1 Alphaproteobacteria bacterium | reverse complement strand
GCCAGGTGAAGATGCAGCTTTATTAAAATTAGCAAAATATATTGATGACGATATTGATAATTATAAAGAGGGTCGTGATAGGCCTGATTTAGACCAAACATCAAAACTTTCACCTCACCTAAGATTTGGAGAGATTTCACCACGTAAAATTGTTGACCAAATTGTAAAATCAAAAAAACAAAACGACTCTGTTAAAACATTTCTCTCAGAGATTGGATGGAGAGAGTTTTCATATTCACTACTATACTATTCTAAGGACCTAGCCAATGATCCTATTAATGAAAAATTCAAAAAGTTCCCATGGCGCAAAGGTGAAAAAGATTACCGGTTATGGAAAAACGCTAAAACAGGTATCCCATTAATTGATGCAGCCATGAAGCAGATCTACGAAAAAGGTTGGATGCACAATCGCCTTAGAATGGTCGTTGGTAGTTTTTTAGTTAAAAACCTTTTATTAAATTGGACTATGGGTGAAAGGTATTTTCATGAAACACTGTTAGATTATGATGAAGCTAGCAATGCTGCAGGATGGCAATGGATAGCAGGGTGTGGTGCAGATGCCTCTCCATATTTCCGTGTTTTTAATCCAATTCTTCAATCTGAGAGATTTGATCCTCAGGCAAAATTTATTCTAAAATACTTACCTCAGCTCCAAAATTTAAAAAAACCCTCACTTATTTTTCAACCACATCTTGAAGAAAATTTTCTTAAAGTGTTAGTTCAACAAAAAGAATATACCTATCCTATAGTTGATTTAAAAGACTCGCGCAATAGAGCTTTAGAAGCCTATCAAAAAATAAAAACATAAATTGAAAAAAAAAATTGCAGTAATTGGTTCAGGTATAGCAGGATTAACATCTGCTTATTTTCTTCAAGATGATTTTGACGTAACTCTTTTTGAAAAAAATGATTACTTAGGGGGTCACGCTAATACACAAACGGTAAAAGACTCAAAAAATCAAAGTATTGATATTGATACGGGATTTATAGTTTACAATGAATTAACGTATCCCAATCTTACAAAGCTTTTTGATCTATTGAATGTGCCTGTTACCAATAGCAATATGTCATTTAGTTTTTATAATTCCCAAAGTCTTTTTGAATATGGTGGGGGTAGTGCAAAGGCTTTATTCGCCAATCCTAGAAATCTTTGGAACTGGAAATTTTATAGGATGTTAAAAGATATTATTTATTTTTATAAATATTTCCAAAATAACAGTATTGCCTCATCTGTATCTATTCGTCAGTATCTTGAGTCTAAAAAATTTTCTGATGAATTTATTAATAATCACTTTTTACCATTAATTTCTAGTATCTGGTCCACGCCAGATTCAAACTCTCTAGATCAGCCTCTGAGTAGTATCGTTAGTTTTTTCCAAAACCATAAGCTATTTAATTTTACAAACCGCCCTCAATGGAAAACAGTATCAGGTGGATCACGTAATTATATTCAACGACTTACAAAGGATGCAAAATTTCAAATAAAAAAATCTATAAAAATTCAAAAAATATCAAGATCAAAAGGAATATCTTTGCAAACATCAAGTGGAGAATTTAATTATGATTATTTAATTTTAGCTTGTGCACCTCATCTTTTTTTAAATGTCATGGATCAAAAAAGCGACCAAGAGATAAATATTCTTAATACGTTTCATTTTCAAAAAAATTTAGCACAACTGCATAATAATTCTTCTTTAATGCCCCCTCATAAAGCTGCTTGGTCAAGTTGGAACTTTCATACAAATAATAATAACCAATGCACGTTGAGTTATTGGATGAATAAACTTCAACCTCTCAAGACTAATGATCAGTTTTTTGTATCTCTCAATCAAAATCAAGGCTTAAATCTTTATCAAACACTATACGAACATCCAATTTTTTCCTTAAAAACCCTACAATCTCAAAAAAGTATTGGCCAAATCCAAGGATTTCAAAATACATATTATGTTGGTAGCTATTTAGGATATGGGTTTCATGAAGATGGAATTCAATCATCTCTCAAGGTTTGTGAAAAATTGAATGTTCATTTAAAGAATTTTACAAATGCAGATACATCTAGAATTCAATGGAATTAGACATAAGCCATAGTATCGGTCAGGGAGTCATCGTTC
>JAQWPC010000051.1:0-7115 GCA_029245555.1 Alphaproteobacteria bacterium | reverse complement strand
ATTAGCAACATATCCAAGAGAATGAAGACCCACAGTTAGTTTTTCAGGTGGATGACCTGCTTCTTTACCTGCTTGTCTATAAATATCGACTAGTGGACGAAATCGGTGAGTATTTCCTCCAATTATTGCAACCATCAAAGGTAAACCCATTGCTCCTGCTCTTGCAAAAGATTGGGGAGTCCCACCTACTCCTAGCCAAATAGGTACAGGATTTTGTATCGGCCTAGGATAAACAGGAAGGTTATCAATTTCAGGGCGAAATTTACCAGACCAATTAACGAACTCATTTTCTCTAATAGTTAAAAGTAAGTTTAATTTTTCTATAAAAAGATCATCGTAATCTTTAAAATCAAAACCAAATAAGGGAAAAGCTTCAGAAAATGAACCTCTACCGGCTACCATTTCTGCCCTCCCATTGGATATCAAATCTAATGTAGCTAGACTTTGAAAAGTTCTCACAGGATCAGATGCGCTAAGAACTGTTACTGCACTTGCTAATTTGATATTTTTAGTTTTTGCAGCTGCGGCTGATAGTATATTAAAAGGAGAAGAGTCTAAAAATTCTTTTCTATGATGCTCACCTATGCCAAAAGCATGCAATCCCACCTGATCTGCGAATTGAATTCTATCAATGAGTTCATTGATAGCCTTAGCTCCATCTTTTTCACCTTCTCTCAGGCCTGCAAAACTATCTATACCAATTTCCATTTATGATCTAAAACATTAGAGTAATATAATACGTATTAATTAATAAATAGTTTTTAAATTGAAAAATATAATTGTTCTATCACGTTCAAGTTTCTTAGCAAAAATTCAAACTAGAATAGCTATAGAGAAAATTGGGAAGATTTTTGAAGGAAAGGTTTTGGACAAATTCTCAGAATCTATTGGAGATGTAGATAAAACCCCGAATCCTTGGCAAAAACATGGTTTTGGAATCTTCACCAATTCTCTAACAAAAGAGTTAATTAACAAAAAAGTGGATATTGTAATTCATTCATTTAAAGACTTACCTGTCAAAAATTCAAGTAAAACATCATTTGTTTGTCTTGAAAGGGATGATCCTCGAGATGTAATTCTCATTAAGAAAACTTCTTTAAAGAAGAAGAAATTAATTATAGCTACATCATCTCCTAGAAGGAAATATTATCTAAGATTATTAAAGGACTACCTTCCCTTTCAATCTATTAAAGCAACTACAATTAGAGGCAATGTCCAAACTCGCCTAAAAAAGGTTTTAGCCTCTAATGATAATGATGGTGTTTTTATGGCTAAAGCAGCCATAGATAGAGTTTTTAAATATGGTGAAAAAGTGGATAAAAAAGAATTTAAGAAATTCAAAACTTCTTTTGATAAATTTGAAAAAATTATTCTTCCCCTATCAGCATTTCCTAGCGCTGCAGCACAAGGTTGTATAGCTATCGAATACAGAAAAGATGATCTACAAACACAAAGAATTATGAAAAAAATAAATCATATTGCTTCGTTAGGGGATTGCTCAATGGAAAGAAAATATTTAGCTAAATGGGGTGGTGGTTGCGCTCTTGACATTGGGGTTACCATAGAAAATATATTAAATAAAAAAATACTATTTGCTAAAGGCAAGGACACCCATACTAATAAATACTTCAATGAAAAGAAATATCTCACAAAAATTAATTCTAAAAAAACTAAGTATATATTTCCATCAAGTCTTTCGTCATATCAAATGTTTAAAAGAAATCTAAAAGATTTTTCTAAAAAAATAGATAATAAAAATCTTTTACTTACTAGGAGCGAATACAAAGAGACTGATTCATTAAAAAAAACCTCTAATCTTGTCACTTCTGGAATATCTACTTGGAAAAAATTAAACAAAAAAGGCATTCTAATAAATTCCTCTTTAGACGGATTTGGAGAAAATTATCGAGAGGTTCAAAGCTATTACAAATCCAAAAAAACATCTATTTATAAGCTTTCATATGAGGGTAATGTTTTTAAAGGAAATTACCCGATTATTTCCCATTACAATCTAATTCCCTCAATAAATGAATTCACAATTGATAATCTTTTCACTGCAAAAAGCTTTTACTGGATGAGTTTTTCAGCTTTTAAATTAGCAATACAATTAAGACCTGATATTTTGAACTATAGAAATGCGTGTGGGCCTGGCCAAACATACCAACAAATATCTAGATTTGTTTCAAAAGAGAATTTAAACGTATATCTTAATTATGACGATTTTAAAAAGTATGAATTAAAATGAAAAATTACTTTCCAAATAAATCAACGTCGACACTACAAAAAAAAATGTTAATTCAGCCTTTTTTTGTAGATCAAAGGCTTAAATCAAAAAAAATTATTAAAGAAATGGGTAGTAATTATAGTTGGAGTCAATCTGATATAATAAAAGGCATAGAAGGCGATCTAAAAAAGGGAATTAAGAATTTTTTATTATTTCTTGTCCCTAAAGAAAAACAAAAACTTCCAGAAGATTTTAGTTTTCATTATGAGGTTATTAGAAACTTAAAACAACAGTTTCAAAATGATATAACCTTACTTATTGATACCTGTTTGTGTTCTATAACTCCTGATGGACACTGTGGAATATCTCATAAAAAAAAGATTGATTTAAAACAAACTCATTATGCACTAGGACTAGCAGCCAATACCTATTTGGAGGCCGGCGCTGATATCATTGCACCTAGTGATATGATGAAAAATACTACGCGCTACCTAAGAAAAATATTTCAAGAAAATGACTTCATAAATTCACAAATAATGAGCTACTCAACAAAATTTAAAAGTAGTTTTTATGGGCCATTCAGAAATGCCGCTAATTCTTCTCCAAAAGGTTTTGATCGCTCTTCTTATCAACTTCCTGTTACTAATCGTACAAAAGCCGTTGAAAACTCAATCATTAATGCCGCTCAAGGCGCTAACTACCTCATGGTTAAGCCAGGTATGACTTCGATAGATTTAATTGCTGACATTAAAAAAGAAACACTTCTACCCACGGGCGCCTACCAAGTAAGCGGAGAGTTTGCTAGTTTACAATTGTTACACAAAAATAAATTAGGCAACTACCAAGATTTGTTACATGAGTCTTTACAGGTATTTTCAAGAGCAAAGGCTGATTTTATTATTACTTATGGAGCTAGAGATATTGCAAAATATTTATAATAAAAAATTTCATCAAGCTCTTAACAGAATTGAGCAAAACGTACCCCCTATTTGGATGATGCGGCAAGCAGGTCGCTATCACAAACATTATCAAAGCTTAAAACATCAATATAGCTTTGAGGAATTATGTAGACAGCCAGAACTTGCATGCGAAGTAACCCTAGGACCTATAGAAGATTTTGATTTTGATGCAGCGATATTATTCAGTGATATTTTATTTCCTCTTGATTTCTTAGGTATGGGTCTTTCATTTAGTCCTGGTCCTATATTCGAAAACAATCTATCAAAAGAAATGTTGAATAGTTATAATCTTGATGATTTTACAAATTATATTCAATTTCAAGATAAGTCTCTTGAGCTTATTCGTCAAAATTTAAGCAAAGATAAATCTTTGATTGGTTTTGTTGGAGGCCCTATTACTCTTTATCATTTTGCAATTCGCAATAACCCAATTGCAGATAATCTTACCTCATTGGCCCTTCCTGTATTAGAAAATATTTTAAGTAAAAACATAGATATACAATTCAATCATGACATAGACCTGTTAATGATTTTTGATACTGAGGCAAATAATTTGAAAGATGAGGAATTTGTTACATATTGTATTCCATTTATTAAAATAATAGCTAAAAAGTACCCTAATAGAATTGGATATTTTACAAAAAATATTTCTTCAAATAAATTTCAAGAATTAAAAAAAATTAAGGAGCTAAAATTAACTGTCTTAGGAACACAACAAAATATATTTGAGGAATTGCCAAATACTAAATTAAGCCTTCAAGGAAATTTTTCTAATGAGCTGCTAACTATTGATGATAAAAGTGACTTTAAGTCCTCTTTAAATGAATATTTAAATCTTTGCCTTGATTGCACTCCAGTTCAACGCTCTGGTTGGATCGCAAGTCTGGATCATGGCGTTCAAAAAATTACACCTGAAGCTAATATTCACCTTTTTATTGAACAAATAAGAACTAAGTTAGCTTAAAAAACGTATATTTTTCAATGACAAATTTTAAAGGTAATGAACTTTATATTCATGGCTCTGGATTAAAAACAGGAATCCTCCTTACAAACCTAGGTACACCCGATGAACCTACTGCTCCTTCTCTAAAAACATATCTCAAACAATTTCTAAGTGATGGAAGGGTAATTGAAACACCCAAAGCTATTTGGTGGTTAATTTTAAATGGTATTGTTCTTCGCACAAGGCCTGCTAAATCTGCTAAGGCGTATCAATCAGTTTGGACGGATGATGGATCACCTTTGTTGCTGTATACAAAAAAACAAAAAAATCTCATCAAAGATCTATTAGAAAAAAAATATCCTAATCTTATTTTTGATATTGGAATGCGATACGGCAATCCAAGTATTGCTAAAGGCTTAAATAATTTAAGAAGTCAAAATTGTGATCGCATAATAGTCTTACCTTTATATCCTCAATATTGTGCAGCTACCACGGGCTCAACTTTTGATGCAGTCAGTATGGAATTGCAAAAATGGCGATGGGTACCTTCTCTTAGATTTATAGGTAGTTACTTTGATCAACCACTTTATATCCAAGCACTAAAAAATAGTATTGAAGAATTTTGGAATAAAAATGAAAAGCCTAAAAAATTAATCTTTAGCTATCATGGCATACCTAAAAAATATTTAGATAAAGGCGATCCTTATCATTGCTTCTGTAGAAAAACTACTAGGTTAGTTGCAGAGTCCATGAACTTGCCTGAAGATAGTTACATGACAACTTTTCAATCTCGGTTTGGTCCTGCAGAGTGGCTACAACCCTATACCGATAAAACTATTGAGCAATTAGCAAAAGATGGAATTGAAAATATACATGTCATTAGTCCTGCTTTCTCCTCTGATTGTCTAGAGACAATAGAAGAGTTAAATGAAGAGAATAGAGAGATTTTCATGGATAACGGTGGTAGAAAATTTGGATATATCCCCTGTCTTAATGATCGAGATGATCATATACTTCTCCTTACCTCATTATTAGAAAATGAATTACATGGATGGGTATGACAAGTCAGATAGATAATCAACAAATTCAGGCTGAAAATTGGTTTCAAGAACTGCGTAATCAAATGGTTGGATCAATCCAAAAAGTAGAAGGATTAACTTTCCAAGAAAAAGAATGGCAGAGACCTGGTGGAGGTGGAGGAAAGATGTCAATTCTCAAGGGTGAAATATTTGAAAAAGTTGGGGTAAATATATCCACTGTACATGGCGAATTTAGTGAAGAATTTAGAGGCACCATGCCTGGGACAGAAAAAGATCCTAGTTTTTGGGCAAGTGGAATATCAGTTGTTGCACATATGAAAAATCCTAAAATTGCAGCAGCACATTTTAATACTCGATACATCACAACTAAAGGAAAACAATGGTTTGGTGGGGGTTGCGATTTAACACCGGCAATTCCTGAAATCGAAGAAACAGATAATTTTCATCAGGGGCTTAAAAGGACGTGCGATCAACATCATCAAGATTATTATGATCGATTTAAGAAACAGTGTGATGAATATTTTTATTTAAAACATCGAAAAGAACCTAGGGGCATTGGGGGAATATTTTTTGATTATATCAGTGATAATTTTGAAAAAGATTTATCTTTTATTAAAGATACAGGACAATTTTTTATTAACTTTATAATTGATAATGTTAATAGAAAAAAAAATCTTAATTTTGATGATAGTGATTTAAAAACTCTTTCTAAAAAGAGGTCTCGGTATGTTGAGTTTAACCTCCTGTATGATCGAGGAACTCTATTTGGTCTTAAAACAGGTGGGAATATTGATGCTATTCTTATGTCGATGCCTCCTGAAGCAAAGTGGTCGTAAATGATGTATGAAATTTTAAAGATATTGCATATCATTTCATTTGTTTCATGGTTTGCTGGTCTTTTTTATCTCCCTCGATTATTTGTTTATCACGTTGAAAATAATACCAATAGAGAGATGAATGATGTTTTTCAAAAAATGGAATATAAGTTGCTCCGTTTAATTATGAATCCTGCAATGATACTTACTTGGTTGTTTGGATTGGGTCTTGTTCATTATGTTGGATTTGCTGGATGGTTAGTCTTAAAAATTATTTTAGTCATCATTTTGTCTGGTTTTCACATGTACTTGGCAAAAATTAGAAAGAATTTGGAACATAACTACAGAGACTATAGCTCTAAATATCTCCGATTAATTAATGAAGTTCCTACTATCCTTTTAATACTTATTGTTATACTTGTTGTTGTGAAACCTTTTTAATTTATGGATCTCACACAAGGTAATATTAAAAAACAGTTAATCAGCATGGCTGTGCCCGCTGGTATTGGGATGCTTTTTTATACATTATATAATGTTGTTGATACATTTTATGCTGGGTTAATCAGTACAGAAGCTCTCGCCGGATTAGCTATCTCTTTTCCTGTTTACTTCATCTTACTGGCATTTGCTGTAGGTTTTGGCCAAGGAACAACCGCGCTAGTCTCTAATCTTCTTGGCGCTAAGAAAGAAGAAGATGCTATTTACACTTACGTCCAATCACTAACTATTTCGCTAGTTTTGTCTGTGCTAGTTGGTTATATCACCTATATAGTTTCAGAACCTGTCTTTATCTTTTTTGGAGCAAGTGGATTATTTTTAGAGAATGGTCTTCGCTATATGCAGACTTTAGCCTTTGGGGCACCTTTTTTTATTTTTGCAAATGTCATTAACTCTCTCTTATATGCTCAAGGAGCTACAAAAAAAAATAGGAATGCACTTATAATTGGCTTTATTATAAATTTGATTTTTAATCCTATTCTATCTTTAGGTTTAGGTCCCTTCCCCGCTCTTGGAACTATGGGTATTGCGATAGCAACAATACTGTGTCAGATTTTTAATGTTATTTATTTAGGATATTTTGTTTTAAAAAATCCTTTATCTAAAAAATTCCAATTGAGTTACTGCAAGCTAAAA
>JAQWPC010000028.1:0-4420 GCA_029245555.1 Alphaproteobacteria bacterium | reverse complement strand
TGACACATACCTTTTATATAGACTAACTGGATGTAGTGCGTATGTAACTGATACTACAAATGCATCGCGAACCCTTTTGTTCAATTGTATTGAAAATAAATGGGACCCAGAGCTTTTTTCTATTTTTGAAATAAAGAAAATGGCCCTTGCTGATATAAAACCAAGTGCTAGCAATTTTGGCGTAAGTAGTTTCGAAAATAATTTTTCTAAAGATATACCGATAACAGGTGTCGCTGGTGATGCTCAAGCATCTTTTTTTGCAAACTTATGTTTAAATATTGGCGACACTAAAATTACAACTGGCACAGGTTTTAACATTCAAACAAACATTGGAACTGAATTTTTTACAAGCAGTAATTCCTTTACAACACTTGCCTTCACTCATAATAATAAAAATTTTTATTCTCTTGAGTGTCTAAGCTCGGTCGCTGGTGCCACAATTTCTTGGTTAAAAAATAATTTACAATTAATTCAATCTGTAGATGAAAGTGAGATTCTATCCAACCTTGTACCTGATACTGGTGGTGTTTCTCTTATTCCTGCCTTTACTGGATTAGGCCCACCATATTGGAAAGAAAATGCTCGAGCAGCATTTTTAGGAATAAATGCGTCGACCAATAAGAATCATCTAGTAAGAGCTGCGTTAGAGTCGATAGCTTTTCAGATAGTTGTGTATCTTGAGTCTCTCAGAGAAAGCGATGAGCTTAGATTAAATAGCATAATAGTAGATGGAGGATTGATTAAAAATCGATTATTTCTTGAAATGATTGCTGATCTTTTAAAAATTGAAATTAGAATTCCAATAATCGAAGATATGTCATTGTATGGAGCATTGCTTTTTGGCATTCAAAAACAAAAAAAATTGTCTGATTTAAAAACACTTCATTCTTTTGCAGTAAAACAAAATACTATTGGATATAAAGACAACAGTAAGCTAAGCCTTTCCTATCAAAATTGGAAAAATCTTATTAATAAGCATTTTTAAGTTTTATAGGGCCATCCTATGATCACTCTAAGTCAATAAAAATGCTACAAAAATGTAAAATTATTTATATTGCATTGGATTAAGATATTAGGCTATTCTGTTTACCTATTATTATAGGAGGATAACTATGAGAAAATTATCTCTAGTGCTTGCTTCACTTTTGGCGGTAGTATTTACTTTTGCTACTTTACCTGCAAAAGCAGGAAGTCATGTTGTTGAGGCTTGCTTGATTACAAAAACTGATATCAACCCTTTCTTTGTTAAAATGAAAGAAGGAGCTGAAAAAAGAGCATCAGAAATGGGTGTTAAATTATCATTCTTTGCTGGTAAAGTTGACGGTGACCACGAAACTCAAGTGAGAGCTGTGGAAACTTGTATAGCTTCAGGAGCAAAAGGAATTTTAATTGCTGCTTCTGATACAAAAGCGATTGTTCCTGTTCTTAAAAATGCACAAGACAATGGTCTTCTAGTGATTGCGCTAGATACACCACTTGAGCCAATTACTGCTGCAGACTCTACTTTTGCTACAGATAACTTCAAAGCTGGTGAACTAGGTGGTGCATGGGTTGCTGCAAAATTAGGTGCGGATGCTGCAAATGCTAAAATTGCAATGTTAGATCTTAATGAAAGTCAGCCTTCAGTTGGCGTTCTTAGAGACCAAGGTTTCTTATCTGGTTTTGGTATTGATGTAAAAGATGTATCAAGATGGGGTGATGAAACTGACTCACGTATTATTTGTAACGAAGTTACTAATGGTAATGAAGAAGGTGGAAGAACTGCGATGGAAAAATGTCTTGCAAAAGATCAAGACATCAACGTAATTTACACCATCAACGAGCCAGCAGCTGTTGGTGCTTATGAAGCACTAAAAGCTATGGGTAAAGATGATGGTAGTGTTCTTATCGCTTCAGTTGACGGTGGTTGCCCTGGTGTAGCTGACGTTGAAAGAGGTATCATTGGAGCAACATCTCAGCAGTATCCATTATTAATGGCTTCGCTAGGTGTGGAAGCTATTGCAGCTTGGGCTGCAGATGGATCAAAGCCTGAAAATACTCCAGGACTGGATTTCTATAACACAGGTGTTAACCTTGTTACTGACGATGCAGCAATGGGTGTTGAGTCTATCAGTGTCAAAGAAGGCATGGATAGATGTTGGGGTTAATCCAATAATCAATTATATTTCAGGGCAGATTACATTCTGCCCTGATATCAAAAATTTTTAAATGAATAAAATATCTGATGACATTTCTAAAGATCTAAAAGATCAACCTAAATTTTCAAGTGATATTGGAGAGGCAGATCAAGACCACCACATTTTTGAAGTGGAAGAACAGTCTACTCTAAAAAAAATTCAACATTTCCTTCATGGAAATCCAACAATCGTTCCTGTTATAATTTTAATTCTAAGTGTTATTGGCTTTGGGTTTATAGCAGGAGGTAAATTCTTTTCAGCTTTTAATCTCTCTTTAATTGTCCAACAAGTAACAATAGTTGGAATATTAGCAGCCGCTCAAACTCTTATCATACTAACTGCTGGTATTGACCTGAGTGTGGCCGCTATGATGGTGCTAGCCTCAGTATTTATGGGTAAGCTCTCTGTTGAAATGGGAATACCAACACTTCCGGCTATTGCAGTTGGTTTAGTTTCAGGAGTAGCGACTGGTGCATTTAATGGATTACTTGTCACTCGATTAAGATTACCTCCTTTTATTGTAACTTTAGGTACTTGGAATATTTTCTTTGCTCTTGTTATTTTCTTTACTGGCTCTCAGTCAATTAGAAGTTCAGATATTGAAATCAACGCACCCCTTCTTCACTTTTGGGGAGAAAGAATTAACTTGGGTGGTTTTGTATTTACTTATGGAGCCTTTCTGATGATTGGAATTTTTATCTTTCTTTGGTTCTTGCTTAATAAAACAGCATGGGGTCGACATGTTTATGCTATAGGTGATGATAAAGATGCAGCGGAACTCTCGGGTATTCGAACTGACAGAATGCTTGTCTCTATCTATGCTGTGGCAGGATTGGTAGTTGCGATTGGTGCCTGGGTATCAATCGGAAGAGTGGGTTCAGTATCTCCAACTAGTTTCTATGAAGGCAACTTAGACTCAATTACTGCTGTTGTGATTGGAGGAACCTCATTATTTGGTGGAAGAGGAACAATCATCGGATCTTTATTTGGAGCCTTGATTGTGGGAGTTTTTAGTTCTGGCCTCTCAATAGCTGGTCTCGATGTTTTATGGCAACGTTTTGCTTTAGGCTGCCTTATTATTATAGCGGTTGGTATTGATCAATGGATCAGGAAGGTATCAAATTAATGGAGCCTATTTTAGCAGCAAAAAACTTATCTAAGAAGTACGGAAAAGTGGTTGCTCTGGAGAATGCAAACTTGGAATTATACCCTGGAGAAGTTTTAGGTGTTATTGGAGATAATGGTGCTGGAAAATCTACTCTTATTAAAGTTTTATGTGGTGCTGTCACGCCTGATAGCGGTGAAATTCTTTTAGATGGACAGCCTGTTAGCTTTACCTCACCTATTGAGGCTAGAACTTTGGGTATTGAAACTGTGTATCAAAACTTAGCCCTATCCCCCGCTCTATCAATTACCGATAATATGTTTCTTGGAAGGGAAATTAGACAAAAAGGTTTTATGGGGAAATTTTTAAGATTTCTCGATAAAAAAGCTATGGCAGATGAAGCTAGAAAAAGGCTATCAGAACTAGGATTATTAACTATTCAAAATATTAATCAATTAATTGAAACTTTATCTGGTGGCCAACGACAAGGCGTTGCAGTTGCACGCGCAACTTCATTCGGTACTAAATTAGTTATTATGGATGAGCCTACTGCCGCGCTTGGAGTTAAAGAAAGTAGAAGAGTTTTAGAATTAATTGGTGAAGTAAGAGCAAGGGGTATCCCAATTATACTCATTTCACATAACATGCCTCACGTATTTGAGGTAGCCGACAGAATTCACGTACACCGTTTAGGAACAAGGCTGTGTGTGATTGATCCAAAAAAATATGAAATGTCTGATGCTGTAGCTTTCATGACTGGAGCCAAAGAAGCTCCAAAAGATTAATTTTGTAAATTATAATCTGGCGTAATACTATTTTTTAAAACATTAATGCCGTTAGGAAGGTCATTTTTATAAACCTTTTGATTTATCTCTTGCTTAGATAATTTAAATTTTTTCCATCTCTCAATTAATCTTTCTTCTAAAACTTTTTCCTTACAATTGATCATAATCGTAGAGTTAAAAAATTTATGTAACTCTTTCCAAGGGTGAGAATTTAAAAGAATATAATTACCCTCTACTATAATAATCTTAGTATTTTTAGAAATTATAACTGCTGAAGATCTAGACAATTCTAAGGATCGATCAAAAATAGGAATTGCAACTTCATCTTCTCTTTGCAGCCTATATATAAAATT
>JAQWPC010000175.1:0-7822 GCA_029245555.1 Alphaproteobacteria bacterium | reverse complement strand
ATATCTAATCCTCGTGCGGCTACATCAGTTGCAACTAAAATTTGAAATCTATTTTTTCTAAATTTCATTAAAACTTTTTCTCTTTTGCTTTGTCTTAAATCACCATGTATAGCTTCTGCATCAAATTTATCTTTTCGAAGTTGAAGGGCAATTTTATCTGCACTTCTTTTAGTTTTTACAAATAAGACAATGGAGCCTGTTCGCTCCAATAGCTCTATTTTTAGTTGATCATATTTTTCTTTTTGACTAACATTTCGAACTTCTTGTTTGATATCAATAATAGGAGTATTTTCTTTTCCCACATTCACTCGTTCTGGCTTATTTAAAAATTTTTGAGCTAAATCTGATATATTTTTGGGAAGGGTAGCAGAAAATAGTAAAGTTTGATGGCTAGGGAGTTTTTCAATAATGGCTTTTATGTCGTCTACAAAACCCATATCCAGCATTCTGTCAGTTTCATCTAGAACTAAATAATCAAATTTATTTAACTTTAAACTATTACGTTTCAAGTGGTCTTTCATACGACCTGGTGTTCCTACAACGAGTCTTGCTTTTTTTAATTGTTTTAATTGTTTTTGAATAGGATCCCCTCCTATCAATAAAGCAGCGTCTAATAGATTATCTTTAGAGGTAAGACTTTTTAAAGCTGTTAATACTTGTAATGCCAGCTCTCTTGTTGGGGTTAGAATTAATGCACAACTATCCTTGTTTAACGCTAAATGATTTACCAAAGGTATACCAAATGCAAAGGTTTTACCTGTACCAGTTTGTGCTGTTCCAAGTAAATCTCTACCTTCCATAGCTAAAGGAATAGAAAGTGCTTGAATGGGAGTTGGTTCTGATAAGTTTAATTTTTTAAGCGCAGTTAATACAGGCGGTGTAAGATTAAAATCAGAGAATTTTTTCATATGTTATAAGGATTGATATTAGAGGTTCGATCTATGGAATAAGATCTAGTATCACAAAATAGGACTTTAACCTAATTAATTATATTTGATCAATCTTAATCAGTTAATAAAAGAGAATTTTTAGCAGCACAAACAATAATTAGTCTGTGCTGCTAATAAATATTTTTTAGACTTCTTTCATGCTGAGCTTAACTTTGCCCGCACGATCAACATCAAGAACTTTCACTTGGACTTCCTGACCTTCTGATAAAACATCAGAAACATTCTCCACTCTTTTTTGAGAGATTTGAGAAACGTGTAAAAGGCCATCACGAGCACCCATAAAGTTAACAAAAGCTCCAAACTCAACGATTTTTACAACTTTGCCGTTATAAACTTTACCTATTTCGGGTTCAGCTACAATATCTTCAACCATTTGTTTAGCAGTATTAATAGACTCTTCATTGCTAGAGGCAATTTTGACTATACCATCATCATTAACTTCAAGCTTAGCTCCTGAGACTTCCACAATATTTCTAATTACTTTACCACCAGAGCCAATAACATCTTTAATCTTAGCTTTATCAATTGAAATAGAAATTACTTGTGGAGCATGTTTAGAGAACTTTGTTCGAGCTTCTGGTAAGGCTTCAGACATAACTCCAATAATATGTTTTCTTCCTCCTGCAGCTTGGTTTAAAGCAATCTCCATGATTTCCTTCGTTATACTTGTAATTTTGATATCCATTTGAAGAGATGTAATGCCGTCCATCGTACCTGCAACTTTAAAGTCCATGTCCCCTAAATGATCTTCATCCCCTAGGATATCGCTCAGTACAACAAAGTCATCACCCTCTTTGATAAGGCCCATTGCAATTCCACCAATATGTTTTTTAACTGGAACGCCTGCTGCCATTAAGGCTAAAGAAGAACCACAAACTGTAGCCATTGAGCTAGAACCATTAGACTCAGTAATTTCTGAAACTAATCGAAGCGTATAAGGAAAATCCTCTTTTGAAGGAAGCATAGGATTAACCGCTCTCCAAGCAAGTTTACCATGACCAATTTCTCTTCTACTTGTAAAACCTGATCTACCTACTTCACCTACTGAATAAGGAGGGAAGTTATAATGCAACATAAAATGCTGCTTATGCATAGGGTCTAAGGAGTCGATCATTTGCTCATCATCACCCGTACCAAGTGTCATTACAACAAGTGCTTGGGTCTCTCCTCTTGTAAATAAACTAGAACCATGAGCGCGAGGAAGAATGTCTAAATCACATGTAATTTTTCTAACCTCATCAAGATTTCGTCCATCAATACGACTTTTATTTTTAATGATATCTCCACGAACAACATCTTTTTCAATGTCTTTAATAATGGTAGTTGCAGATAATACCTGATCATCTTCAACGTTTTCTATAATTGAAGATCTAATTTCACTAAGCTTTTGACTTCTTTCCTGTTTATCAGTTAGGCCATAGGCTTCTCTAATAGGATCGGCTATTTTAGAAGAAATATCCTTTTGGAGTCCTTCATAAAACTCAGGAAGGGAGGGTACATCAAAATTTTTAATTTCAGTTTTTCCTGCAAATGCCTGAATTTCTTTTATAAGACTTTGATAAAAATCATGTCCAAACATTACTGCTTCAAGCATGGTGCTCTCAGGAAGTTCTTTGGCTTCTGACTCAACCATTAAAACGCCTTCTTCTGTTCCAGCCACTACTAAATCTAGCGATGACTGTTCTAATTCTTGAATTGAAGGATTTGCAACTAACTTACCATCTATATGTCCTACTCTAGCAGCACCTAATGTTCCAGCTACAGGTAAACCTGATACCGCAAGCGCAGCACCCGTGGCATACATTGCAATAATATCTGGGTCTATAGATCCATCATAAGAAAGAACTGTAAGGGTTACTTGTGTTTCATTTTTAAAATTTTTATGAAATAAAGGCCTAATAGGTCTATCAATTAAACGACAGATCAATGTTTCTCTTTCAGTCGGCCTTGCTTCTCTTTTAAAAAAACCTCCAGGAATCTTTCCTGAAGCATAATATTTTTCCTGATAATTAACTGTTAAGGGAAAAAAATCGATATCAGGTTTTTGTGTTTTAGCAGCACAAATATTTGCCATCACCATGGTCTCCCCACAGGTAACAACAACAGATGCATCTGCTTGTTTTGCAATTCGATTAGTTTCTAGTGTGATTTGTTGGTTTCCCAACGTAAAAGTATGTTCTATTTTCATCTTCCTCTTTTCTACGTAATGACTAATTAAAAAGTATTTACTTTTTTCTTAGTTTTAGCTTATCTGCTACTTCTGTGTACTTTCCTACATTCCTCTTCTTTAAATACGCCATCAATCTATTTCTTTTACCAACCATCATCAGCAGACCTCTTCGAGAATGAAAATCCTTCTTATGTATTTTGATATGTTCTGTTAACAGATTAATTTTCTTTGTGAGAAAAAAAATTTGGGACTCTGGTGAACCAGTGTCATTTTCAGCACGTGCTATATCGTTTATTTGTATTTCCGACATCGTTACTCCTTTCAAAGTAAAACATCATCTGACCAGGATGTCGCCCAGTTCAAATGGTAATTAGATGGCTATGTAAATCATTTATGGTTGAGAAATCAAGAATTTTCTCATAGGGAACAGCATTACTCTTTGTAAAATCACCTATTTTCAGTCTTTTTATAACACTAGCATAGGCAATATCTCCCAAAGAATGGGCAACCTCTTCAGCAAAAGCTCTGACATAAAATCCTGTCTGACAATCTAGCTCCAACCCTAACGTGTTTTGATTGGAGTAAAGTATCTTCATTCTTTTAATAGAAACATCTTTCATGCGCTCTTCGATCACTTCATTGTTCCTAGCTAACTCATAGAAATTTTTACCTTGAGATTTATGTGCAGAAAAATTTGGAATTTTTTGTTTATAATCTCCTATAAATTTTTTTAAATGATTCATACGGCTCATAGGAGAGTGAGAAACTGGCTTCATTTCTTCAAATCTCCCTTCAGAGTCAAGTGTCGGTGTTTTGGCACCAAATCGAATTTGCACTTGATAAGTTTTTTGAGCTTTGTGAACTTCAGGAATTTTTTTAGTAGCCTTATTAATTCCAATTAATAACAAACCCGTTGCAAGCGGATCTAGAGTTCCTGCAAAACCTATTTTATGAAATTGAAAACGAAATTTTAATTTGCGAATAACACCAAAAGACTCTACACCCTCGGGTTTGTCGACAAGAAGCCATCCATTGCTTACAAATTTTTCTTTCATAATTATAGCTTATCAAGAAGAGATTGAACTTTTAAGGATTCTTGAAACGATTGATCAAAACTTAATGAAATCTTAGGGGTATATTTAGTTGTTAGTGTTCTTGCAATAAGGTTTTGTATATCTTTTATATAGAGTTTACTAAAATATTTAAATTCATCTTCTGTAATATTATGTACTAAAAAAATTCTAGCAAAACGAAGATCCTTACTAACCTTAACATTAGTTATTTCAAAGCGAGCATTTGGAAATTTAGTGAGGTAATCGCGTTGTGTAACAAAAAATTCTGATACTAAGCGTTTAATTGATAATTCTATTTTTTTAGTTCGGAAGCTTGGTTTATTGTCCACTCTATAATTCTTTTTGAACTTCCTTGGTTATATAGAATTCGATTTCATCTTTGACGAGGATATCCGAGTAATCTTTAAATGAGATACCACATTCATAATTTTCACGAACTTCTTTGACGTCATCTTTAAATCTTTTGAGTGTGCCGACTTCACCCTCATGTATAATTTTACCTTCACGCACAAGTCTGATTTTAGCAGAGTTAGAGACAAGCCCATTAGTTACATAACACCCAGCAATTGTGCCCAATTTTGATGAGCTAAAGGTGTCACGAACTTCTGCATGACCGATAATTTCTTCTTTAGTGTCGGGGGTAAGTAGTCCTGAAAGCATTTTCTTCATATCATCGATAAGCTCGTAGATAATTGAATAATATCGAATATCTACTTTGTCTCTTTTGGCTATTGTTCTTGCCTGAGGTATCGCACGAATATTAAATCCTATCACTACACCTTGGGCAGAATTTGCAAGGCTAACATCACTTTCATTGATAGCACCGATGGCATTATGAATAACATTCATTTTAACTTCATCGTTACCAACTTTTTCAAGCGAAGAAACAATTGCTTCTAATGACCCTTGAACATCGGCTTTCACAATAATAGGTAGTTTTTTAACTTCTCCTTTAGATACATTAGCCATCAACTCTTCTAAAGATGATTTTTTAATTGCTGCTGTCTCTTCTAATTTTTTTTGTTCTTTAACTTTTTCAGTTACAGATTTAGCTATCTCTTCGTTAGGAAGAGCAAATACGGTCTCCCCCGCTTGAGGAATAGAGTCAAAACCTAAAACTTCTACGGGCATTCCAGGAGGAGCAGATTTTACTCGTTTTCCTTCTTCATCAAATAATGCCTTTACTCTTCCAAATGAAGATCCACATGTAAAATGGTCTCCCTCTTTAAGCGTGCCGTTTTTAATAATTACTGTAGCAACTGAACCCTTACCTGTTTCTATTTTTGACTCAACAACTATAGCTTCAGCTAATTTGTTATGCTCTACGTTGAGATCTAATATTTCTACTTGCAATAAGATATTATCTAAAAGTTTGTCTAAATTTGTTTTTTTAATAGCTGAAATTTCTGTCTCTAAAACATCACCACTAAAAGTTTCTACTACCACTTCATGACTTAATAAGTCATTACGCACAACATTAGGGTCAACATCAGGTAAATCCATTTTGTTAATAGCTAAAACAATTGGCACTTTAGCTGTTTTGGCATGAGATATTGCTTCAATAGTTTGAGGTTTAACACTATCGTTTGCGGCGACAACAAGCACTACAACATCCGTTAAGCTTGCGCCTCGTGAACGAATATTTGAAAAGGCAGCGTGGCCAGGTGTGTCTAAAAATGTAATTGGGGTTTTTTTATGTTGTATCTGATAAGCACCAATATGCTGAGTAATTCCACCCGATTCTCGTGCTGTAACGTTAGTATTTCGTAATGAGTCTAGCAGAGAAGTCTTACCATGATCAACGTGTCCCATAACTGTCACAATAGGTGGGCGGGGCTGCATCTTAGAATTTGACGTTTTTTGATGACTAGCAATCTCATCATTCAAGCTAATTGCGGCTTCACGCTTAGGCGTATGTCCTAGCTCGGTTACAATTAACTCTGCAGTATCACCGTCAATGTATTGATTAGCTGTTGCCATAATGCCATTTTTCATTAAAGCCTTTACGACGTCACCTGTCTTTTCAGACATTCGACTAGCTAACTCTTGAATAGAAATCTTTACAGGAATGTCTACTTCTCTGACAATTTTTTGAGAACTAGTTAATTTTGGCTGATACTTTGTTTTCTGTTTTTCTCGGGCCCTTTTTGTTCGAGCCAAACTAGGCATTTTTTCGTAATCTGGTTCTTCTTCTAAAATATTGTTAACTGAAATTGTAGAGAGCTTTTTTTGGAAAGCGGTTGTGTTCAGTGTTAATTTTTTTCTAGGAGCGGCAGTACTCGGTGTAGTACTTTTAGACGGCGTGCTAGGTGATGGAGTCTTTGTATCTTTTGTCATAGATTAATTCTTAACTGTTAAGATATATCTCCCTGGCATCCATAATGATTTTTTCAGCAACAGACTTTTCTATTCTCTTTTCAAGAATACCTTCTCTACCTACAAGTTCATCAGTAGCTAGATCGGCCAAATCTTGTCTGGTAAGAATTTTATTATCAATGAGCGTAGAAAGCATTTTATTATCTAGCTCTTGAACACCTTTAATATACTCGTCTAAACTGGATTGTTGAATAAGCTTTTCTAGTTCAGCTTTTTCATTTTCCATAAATTGAGAAGCACGAGCATAAATTTCTGCTGCTAGTTCACCATCAAATCCTTCAATTTTTTCAATATCGTTAACAGATGCATTCGCAATTTTTTCGATACTGTTATATCCTTCAACAGCAAGTAACTGAGCAATCATATCTTCCAAATCAAGCTTTTCTGCAAATAAACTTGTTACCTTTTTGAATTCTTCTTGACGTCTTTCAGCGTCTTCTTTTTCAGTCAAGATATCTATCTCTAAACCAGTTAAAATAGAGGCTAATTTCACATTTTGCCCTCTACGTCCAATTGCTATACTTAATTGATCTTCTGGTAAAACTACTTCCACTCGGTTAGCATCATCAAATTCATTAACTTTTGCAACCTGTGCTGGAGCAATAGCATTTTGTACGTACACAGATTTCACTTCTGACCAATTAACAATATCTATTTTTTCACCTTGTAGTTCATTAACAATTGCTTGAACACGAGAACCACGCATACCAACACAAGCACCGACAGGGTCAATCGATTTATCATTTGCCCTAACAGTAATTTTACCACGGCTTCCAGGGTCTCTAGCAACAGATAAGATTTCTATTTGACCTTCATAAATTTCAGGCACCTCTTGAACAAATAATTTTGCCATGAATTGAGGATGTGATCGAGAAAGAAAAATCTGATGACCTTTGGCTTCCTCTTTAATATCAAAAAAGTATGCTCTAATTCTATCGCCTGTTTTAAAATTCTCTCTTGGAATTAATTCATCTTTTCTTAAAAAGCCTTCGGCTTTTCCTAAATCAACAATAATGTTGTTAAATTCAATTCTTTTCACAATGCCTGATAAAACTTCTCCTACCCGATCTTTAAAGTCATTAAACTGTCTACTTTTCTCCGCTTCACGGACGCGGGAGTAAATAACTTGGCGAGCCATATTGGCAGTAACTCTTCCAAAGTTTACCGCAGGAAGGGGGATATGAATTTGCTTACCTACTTCTGCTTCATCATCATATTTTTTGGCATGATCCAATAAAATTTGATTGGACTGA
>JAQWPC010000170.1:0-2980 GCA_029245555.1 Alphaproteobacteria bacterium | reverse complement strand
CATCTAAGTCTTCATAAAAGTCACTATTGATTTGTATCATTGGACCGTTAGAGCAAGCACCAAGACATTCTACCTCTACAACAGTAAATAGATTATCTTCGCTCGTTTCATTGATTTGACATTTGGTTTCTTTACATATTGTGTTTGTAATTTTATTTGAACCTCTTAACCAACAAGGAGAAGTTCGGCAAACTTGAATCAAATTTTTACCTACTGGCTGTGTATTGTACATTGAATAAAATGAGACGACCTCTGTAACTCTAATCTTAGGCATACTTAAAGTTTCAGCAACTGTCTCAATGCACTCAATGCTAATCCAATTATTATTTTGGTCCTGCGCTAAATATAATAATGGCATAACAGCACTTTGTTTACGCTCAGGTGGATATTTAGAAATTATTTTTTTTATAGATTTTAAATTTTCTTTTGACCATTCAAACTTTTCTCCTGAGTGGATAAATGTATTTGATAGCCCTGGATGATTTCCGCTCATCGATCAACCTCACCAAATACGATGTCAAGGCTACCTAGTATAGATGGTAGATCAGCTAGCTGGTGGCCATATGATAGAAAATGTAAAGCTTGTAAATGTGCGAATCCTGGAGCTCTGAGCTTACATCGATAAGGCTTAGAACTGCCATCAGAAACTAATACGACACCAAATTCTCCCTTGGGCGCTTCAACAGCCTTATAAGTGATACCCTCAGGGACACGATAACCCTCAGTGAATAATTTGAAATGATGAATGATTGCCTCCATTGAATGTTTCATCTCGGACCTTTTAGGAGGAGTAATTTTGTTATTCTCAATCATAACAGAGCCTTCGGGTATTTTATCAATGCATTGAAGAATAATTTTTACTGACTCTCTCATTTCTTCCATACGAACTAAATATCGATCGTATGTGTCGCCAGTTTTACCAACGGGTATAGAGAAATCAAGGTCACCATACACATCATATGGTTGCGATTTTCTCAAATCCCAAGCTACGCCACTTGCACGCAAAACAGGACCACTACAACTTAGCTTAATAGCATCATCTTTACTTAAAATACCAATATCAACTGATCGCTGTTTAAAAATTCTGTTCTCTGTTAAAAGCTCTTCGATAGTATCAATGAATTTTGGAAAGTTAGTAAAATAGGTTTTCATTTTCTCTAAAAGATTGTCTGGTAAATCTTGATGTACTCCACCAGGTCTAAAATAAGCAGCATGAAAACGGGCACCTGAAACTGCCTCATGAAATTCAAGCATTTTTTCTCTTTCCTCAAACGCCCAAAGCATTGGAGTAGCTGCTCCGATGTCCATAGCAAAGGCAGGAATGTTTAAAAGATGGTTTAGTATTCTCGTCACTTCAGCAAACATTACGCGGATGTACTGAGCTCTAACTGGTGCTTCAATGCCTAATAAATCTTCAACTGCAATTGCAAATGCATGTTCTTGGCACATTGGAGATACATAATCTAAACGATCAAAATATGGGATAGCTTGTGTATATGTTTTATGTTCAATTAATTTTTCTGTTCCTCGATGAAGAAGTCCAATGTGTGGCTCTGCTTTATTGACTACCTCTCCTTCTAGTTGAACAAGTAATCTTAATACTCCGTGTGCAGCAGGATGCTGAGGACCAAAATTTAACGTAACTGGTTTAAAATTTTCAGCCATTATTTTTTTAACTCCTCTTGGATAGTTTCTTTCATACCCTCCCAAGGGCTCTCATTATCAAAATCTCTAAATTCTTGTTTTAAAGTTACAGGTTCGTAGACCACTTTTTTCAAGTTTTCGTCATAACGAACTTCCTCATAGCCTGTAAGAGGAAAGTCTTTTCGCAAAGGATGACCTTGAAAATTATAGTCATTCATTAACCGTTGAAGGTTAGGATGATTTTTAAAATTAATTCCAAATAAGTCATAGCATTCTCTCTCATACCAGTCGGCAGACTCAAAAATTGGAGTAATAGTATCGATATCTAAATCATCTTCAGAAAGATTGGTAAAAATAAAAAGTCTTTTGTTATACTTTAGACTTAAAAAGCTATAAATAAGAGTAAATCGCTGTTCTGAATATCCAGTTTTTGACATTAAATTATCTGTGGCAGTAATATCTACAAGCTGTTCATATAGTAGTTCTTCATCTTCTTTTACTTTTTGCACGACTTCTAAAATTGCTTCTTTCGTTACTAAGATATTATCAACTCCAGATTTAACCGGAAAATGAAATTTTCCAATAGAATATTTTTGTAAAAGATTTGGTGACAATAAATTTACCTATAGATTTTTTTCTTTTTCTTAATTTTATCTTGTAATTGCATAATGCCATAAAGAAGAGCCTCAGCAGTAGGTGGGCATCCGGGCACGTAAATATCAACAGGGACAATACGATCACAACCTCTTACCACCGAATAAGAGTAGTGGTAATAGCCCCCTCCATTAGCACAAGAACCCATAGAAATAACCCATCGAGGTTCTGGCATTTGGTCATAAACTTTTCTTAAAGCAGGGGCCATTTTATTTGTTAGTGTTCCAGCAACAATCATGACATCAGATTGTCTTGGTGAACCTCTTGGGATAACACCCAATCTATCTAAATCATATCGGCTCATGTAGGAATGCATCATCTCTACACCACAACAAGCAAGACCAAAAGTCATTGGCCACAGAGATCCTGAGCGTGCCCAATTAATTAAATTTTCAAAAGACGCTGTCACGAAACCTTTTTTTTCAAACACCTCATCAATGTTTAAAGATGAGTTATGTTCAATATCTACTCCCAATCTAACGCTCCATTCTTCCATTCATAAATAAATCCCACTGTAAGAATAAATAAAAAAAACATCATTGAATAAAAACCTAAGGCACCAATATTTTTTAAACTGACGGCCCAAGGAAATAAGAAAGCAATCTCTAAATCAAAGATAATAAATAAAATTGATACAAGATAAAACTTCACATCAAACTTGGATCGAGCATCATCAAAAGCC
>JAQWPC010000156.1:0-1745 GCA_029245555.1 Alphaproteobacteria bacterium | reverse complement strand
AACATTTAATGTAAGTACGGTTTTGAAGGATTTGGAAAACAAAGATAAAGATTTTAAAAAAGAACAGGAAACAATAGAAGAAAAACAAGAAGAGGTATTTACTGAAAAGGTTTCTGCGACCATGACCATCTCAGAAATTGACCTTTTAAGACAGCAACTTCATTCATGTTTAAACTTAAATGTGGGTGTGGCAAATCTTAAAGAAATTAAACCTGTGATTTATATCGAAGTTAATCCAGATAGGACTGTGAAAAATGCCAAAGTAGTAAATAAAGAAAAATTGAACAACCCATCATTTAGAACTGCAGCAGAGGCTGCAATGAGAGCTGTTAATAATCCTGATTGTAGTCCTTTAATGCTACCACAAGACAAATATGATCTGTGGAAAGAGATTAACTTTACTTTTGATTTTGGTTGGATGTTCGATTAAAAAATACAAAATATTAATTAAAAATGTGTTAATAATTATTGATGATTAAATTTCTTCTTTTAGCGTTCTTTATGAGTTTTAAAGTATTCGCTGCGCTTGATGTCACAATTTCACAAGGGAAAGTTGAACCAACCCCAATTGCAATAACCCAAGTTTTTGGAAGTGATGCCGATACTGCCCGATATGGCAATACAATAAGAAAAATTATCTCAAATAACTTAACTAATTCTGGACTTTTTTACACTGTCAATGAAGACCTGTATATCCAATCTGACAATCTTGTTGATAAAGTTCCAAGATTTGAAGATTGGAAACTAATTAAAGCACAATTTCTTTTAAGCGCAGATGTTAAAAAAACCAACAAAGGAATTCAATTACGAATGAGATTGTACGATGTTTTTAATGGTACGGAGATTGAAAAACTTCAACTTACAGTCCCTGATGAAGATTTAATTAGAAGAGTAGGTCACACAGTAAGTGATATTGTTTATGAAAGAATAACTGGAGAGAGTGGTTATTTTGATACTAGAATAGTTTATGTTTCAGAGGTAGGTCCTCTGGATCAACGTGTAAAAAGATTAGCCATTATGGATCAAGATGGCCACATAGAAAGTCATCAATTTCTAACTGACGGAAAGAATTTAGTGCTCACTCCTAGGTTTGCGCCCAATAATCAGACAATTACTTATATGGAATATAAAAATAATCTCCCAAGGGTTTATATTTATGATCTATTAACTGGGGAAAGAGAAATTGTTGGTGACTTTCCAGGTATGACATTTGCACCAAGATTCTCACCTGATAGTAAAAGTGTAGTTATGTCCTTTTCTGATCCCAAAACTGCTAATTCTGAAATATATCTAATGGATATAAATACAAGATCTTTAGAGAGGCTAACCAAAGACTCAGGAATTGATACTTCTCCATCTTTTTCCCCAGATGGCGAGCAAATTGTTTTTAATTCTGATCGAGGTGGCAGCCCTCAATTATTTACTATGAATAAAGATGGAACCAATATTAAAAGAATTTCAAAAGGCAGAGGCGTATATGGAAATCCTGTTTGGTCTCCTAGGGGAGACCTGATAGCTTTTGTAAAAAACATTAAACCAAATTTTTATATAGGCGTTATGGACACAAATGGAGAAAATGAGAGAATTGTAGTTCAGGATTTTTCTCTAGAGTCCCCAGCTTGGTCACCAAATGGAAGGTATTTAATTTTTTACAGACAACAACGATCTAATTCTGATGGCACAGGGGGTGAAACATCTATTCATTTCATTGACATAACTGGATATAATGAGAGAATCATACCCAC
>JAQWPC010000109.1:0-3152 GCA_029245555.1 Alphaproteobacteria bacterium | reverse complement strand
ATATAGCAAGGATAAGCTCCAAGACGCATAGTTGCACCAAGATCATTTTCTTTAGATCTTTTAACTTTTTTATTATTTAAGTTCCATTCTGTCATAAGCGATATGATATTATTTTTATATTTACCAAATTCAGAACTACCTGAATTTTTTAATTTAATCACATTTTTAACATATTCGATGATTGTTAATTGCATTCCCAAACAAATTCCTAAAAAGGGTACGTTATTCTCTCTAGCGAATTTTATAGACTCTAATTTTCCCGAGATACCTCTATTTCCAAAACCACCTGGAATCAATACACCAGAAGCAGATTTCAATAATTCATTCACATTTTTTTTATTGATGGTCTCTGAGTCAATCCATTTGATAATTACGTTAGCCTGATTATGAATTCCGGCATGATAAATAGCCTCATAGAGTGATTTATAACTATCTTTGAGATGAACGTATTTACCAATAATAAAAATTTTTAAATCATCTTTTGTTTTAGACTCTAGTATTTCAAAGTTTTCCCAAATAGTTAGATCCTTAGGTTTAACTGGCTTAATTCTTAATTTTTTAACAACTAAGTCATCAAGTTTTGATTTTGAAAGAAGTTGAGGTACCTGATAGATACTTTTTACATCATAAGAAGGAATAACAGCATTAGAAGGTACATTGCAAAATAAGCTTATTTTTTGAATTTCATCTTTACTAATTTTTTGATTACTCCTACACACAATGACATCAGGTTGAATTCCAGAATTTAGTAGCTCTTTGACTGAGTGTTGAGTTGGTTTTGTTTTAACCTCGCCTGACGTTTCAATATATGGGAGTAATGTTAAATGTATTAATAAAGTATCAAATTGTCTCTCATTCTTAAATTGCCTTATGGCTTCTAAAAAAGGAAGGCTTTCGATGTCTCCAACCGTTCCTCCTATTTCACATATAATAACGTCATCTTTATGTGATGATTTTGTAATAGATTTTTTAATTTCTTCAGTCACATGAGGAATAACTTGAACAGTAGAACCTAAATATTCTCCTCGTCTTTCTTTAGCTAATATTGTTGAATAAATTTTTCCAGAAGAAATTGAGTCATTTTTTGAACATGTTATATCTGTAAATCTTTCATAGTGACCAAGGTCGAGATCTGTTTCATAACCATCATCTGTAACGTAAACCTCACCGTGCTGATAGGGACTCATGGTACCTGGATCAACATTTAGATAAGGATCAAGTTTTCTAATCTTAATCTTGACTCCTCTGGAGCGAAGCAATGAGGCTAGTGATGCAGTGACTATTCCCTTACCTAGTGATGATACAACACCTCCGGTAACAAAAATTAATTTCACTGATTAGGCACTTCTGGAATTTGCTCCTCTATTGATTCATCAATAACTATTTGATCTTGAATCTCATCAAGGTCTGTTGATGAGGAATATTGCTTAGTTATTACAGCGCCCATGAATAAACACCAGAATAAAAAACCAAACCCAATGGCGTATGTAATTTTTGTTATACCTGAGAATGAAGATTTATTTGCAGTCATTCCACCAGTTAGTGAAGTTTGTGTACCTAGTCCCAAACTACCACCCTCTGTTTTTTGGAAAAGAATAATGAGTATGAGAACAGCTCCTATAACAGCACTAACAATTAAAAATAAGTTTATCATTATTTATTTAAAGTATTTTATGAAATCAGATTTGGTAGATGCAGATCCAACCAAAACACCATTCACTTTTTGTAAGTTTAGTATGTTCGACACATTATCTAAATTTACCGATCCACCATATAAAATTTTTATTTTTTTAAAAGAGTATTTTTTACAAATATCATGTAAATAATTGCTGATATCGTCAATTTCAGACATTTTAGGGGTTAATCCAGTCCCAATTGACCATAACGGCTCATAAGCAACAATAATTTCTTTATAAGAAGTCTTTTTATCAAAAATACAGTCTATTTGTGTTTTAAGAAATTTCTTAGTGTTTTTTGATTTATATACAGATTTAGACTCCCCTATACAAACTATGGGAGTTATATTGCCAGAAATACACAAGTTAAGTTTCTGGGCAACTGTATTATCTGTGTCTTTAAAATTCGATCTAACTTCTGAATGACCTAAAATACAGTATTTGATTTTACTATCTTTGAGAAAACTAATATCTAAGGATCCTGTACTGGCTCCTAATCCGTGTAAGTCTAAATTTTGAGCAGCTAGTGCATTTTTAATATATTTTGCCTGAATCGATAAATGAAAAAAATTATTAGGAGCGCTAATAATTTTATGTTTTTTTGACTTAGGAATTGAGGCAATAAGCTTTGATAAAGAGCTTGTTTCTTTTAAATTTAAATATGATTTCCAATTAAATATTATATATTTCATGATGTTTTACTGATATCAGATAATAATTGTAAATAAAATGAAAAAACTAATAGTATTATTTTTTAGCGCTGCTTTAGGTATAAGTTTTTTATTTATTGGGTTTGGATCATACTTTGGTCAAAGTCATCTAATAAAGGTTGGAGATATAAAAATTACAACAACTGAATTCACCAGAGAATATGAAAACTATAAAATAGAAAAACAATTATCTAGCTTAAGTGATGAAGAAGAGTTGTATTCTAAAATACAATTTGTCAATCAATATGTAAATCAGCTCGTATTTGAAGAATATCTTAATAAAAAGATTAAGATTAGTGATAATTCTAAGAAAGTTGTTTTAAAAAAATCACTAAATAATGAAGAAATGTTTAATAATCTTGATGAAGCAAGCTTGCAAAACTATCTGAAAGAAATCACAGGCGGGATTAATAAAGATATATTCAATAACTCACTAAAAGTTCAAGAATTAGTATCCATGGATATAAATGAATCTTTGTTAATTGAAAAAAATCTAACCATTTATGAAATAAAACAACAGCAAAAGATTACCCAAATTAATTTTGATCAGGAATTTTTAGATAATTACAATTTCTATAAAGTCGTTATTCAAGAATATGATATTGAGTCTTTTTTAAATGATAATTTGATAACTGAAAATTTACTTAATAGCTATTATGAAGAAAATTTAAATGAATTTACTACTAACAAAGAATATTCATATGAACAGGTTATTTTAGAAGAAAAATCTCTTGATGATTTCGACTCATTAAAAACAAAACAAAAT
>JAQWPC010000099.1:0-6016 GCA_029245555.1 Alphaproteobacteria bacterium | reverse complement strand
AATTTTTTGAACAAGCAAAAGTCGTCTCCGACTCTCTCCAGCGAGCACAACATGCCTAAGACGCACTCCTTCTTAGTAATCCTTGGACTATTTGTTTTATGGGAAGTTCTCTTTCATGCTCTGAATTTAAAGTGGTACTTGCTTCCTCCTCCATCAATGATTTTTGAGTCTATCCAGTCAGACTTTGCTTCTTTAATGGGTTCTTTGTGGATTACGATTAAAGTTACTTTGATTGCCCTAATGGCCTCCGTTATTATCAGTCTTTGCTTAGCAATCGTTTTTTATTTCTCTAAATTTATTGAACGCTCCATGATGCCAATAACAGTTGTTTTACAAGTCACACCGATCATTGCTATAGCTCCTTTAGTATCTATTTGGGTGGATAGTTCGCAGATGGCAACCTTAATTTGCGCGTTTTTAGTAGCTTTTTTTCCTCTTCTCACAAATACAATTGCGGGACTCAAGAGCACAGAAAAAAACCATCTTGATTTAATGAAACTCTATCGAGCTAACAAGTATCAATTATTGCGCTATGTAGTTTTACCCAACGCCCTTCCTTATTTTCTGTCAGGTTTAAAAATTAGTACTGGCTTAGCATTAATAGGTGCGATTGTTGGAGAATTTGTGATTGGGCCTATTTCTGGTCATAGTGGTCTCGCGTATCGAATAATAGAGGCAGGGTATCAATTAGAGATACCTAAAATGTTTGCCTCTGTAGTTTTGATCTCTCTTACAGGAATAATGTTATTTAATACTATTCGTCTTATTAGTTATTTAATTTTAAAAAACTGGCACTCCAGTTACAGCAATACAGAGTAAAAAACTCCCTCTAACCTTGGAGGGAGGCGGGTCTATTAAGGGACCATCCTAAAATATTATCTATTCGTCAAAATTAATTTTGTTTAATAAATTAATAACCGCTTTTCTGTTAGAAGCTAATTTTTCTAAATCTAGAGAGTCAAATTTTGCATTATCAGCCAATTTTTTTACTTTCTCAGATAAAGAAACCTCCGGACTGACAGGAAATTCATTATTATCATTAGCATAAATTGATTGAGCTTTTTTTCCCGCTAAGAACTGCACTAATTTTTCTGCCAGTTCATAATTTTTTGCGTTTAGAATAGCTATGCCTGAAATATTTACATGCGTTCCTCTATTTTCTTGGTTGGGGAAAACTACGGTAGCCTTATCTAACCACACTTTTTGATCATCATTATCCTGCATCTTAAAAAAGTAATAATGATTTCCTATGCTATAATCACAAACACCAGCATAGATAGCTTTTACTTGGTCTCTATCATTGCCTTGAGGTTTTCTAGCAAGGTTTGCTTTTAAATCAGTTAGGTAAGTTTCAAGCCATTCTTCACTATGATGTGCCATCAAAGATGCGAATAACGAGATATTATAAGGATGGAAGCCTGATCTTACACAAATTTTTCCCTTATAGTCTTCATGTACTAAGTCCTCGTAGTTAATATTTTTGATATTCAAATCTTTATTTACATAAATAATTCGTGCTCTTTGTGTCAAGCCAGCCCAGTAATCACTTTGTAGATTAGTTGGGACGGTAGCTAGAGGTTGTATCTTGACACTCGCTCCTGCCTCTGAGATATCAATTAATCGAGAAATATCTGAAGAGAGAAAAATATCAGCAACAGGGTTGCTTTTTTCTAAAATTATTTTTTGCACCAGTCCCTTCTTAGAATAAATCCACTCAACTTTGATGCCAGTATCTTTTTCGAACTCTTTTAATAGGGGTTCAATTAACAGAGGCTGTCTTTCAGAATAAATCTTTAATTCATTAGCTTTTAAAGAATTAAATACAGTGAAATTTAAAATTATTAGAAGTGATAATTTTAAAGGAAATTTAAGAATTTTTATCATAATGAATTAATTAAAGAAAAAATTAGATATTAAAATAACAAAAAAAATTGATACTTATATTGAATAATTTAAGGAGTTTTTTGAAATTAATTATAGAAAAGAGATTACTTCTTTTTTTTAATATTTATAACGAGAGAGTACTCTTCTAGTAGCGCCAGGCAAGCCGGGATCGGCAAATCTTGGTGAAGTTCTTTATAATCTTTATAGTCATAAATTCTGTTTTCTTCTTGGTTAAACACATGAACATGATCAGTTGTGTTAGTGTCATAAAAAGACTGCTTATCTACAGTAATTTGTTTTAGAAAACCTTTATCAACTAGCGTATTCAAATTTTCATATAGAGTAGTTAATGAGAAATAACTTCTATTATCTTTAAGGGTTTCGTTTATTTGATTAATAGAAAAATGTTTGTCTTTGCCATCGAAAATAGATTTTAATAAAATAATCCTTTGTTTTGTTTGCCTCCAACCACATTCTTGCAATAAGGAATCAATTTCAGGTTTACTAGCATCTAAAAGGTTCATGGGCATAACTTAGGTTAAAAACCTTGATTTATCAATACTATTCAATGTGTCAGGTGAGGTCAAATTAGCCCAACTAATCTGAAATAGGTTCCAATAAACTCATACTTATAAATATCATCAAGATTTGAAAGATGTAATTTTCAAATTTGATTTATTTAAAATTTTCTTTTTTTTATAAGAATTTAAATGATACATAAAATTTACCCTATCAATAAAAGATATTGGATAATAATAGTCTTCAATAATCCTTATAAATTTTTTATTACAAACTTTACTTTTTTTAGAATTCATACTTAGTATGAAATCTTTTAAACAAATTTTGTAAACTGCCTTTTTTTTACATTTGAAAATTCAAAAAATACAAAGTTTTATGAAATCAATTTCAAAATAGTTTAACTACATTTTTTCAATGAGTTGGCAATATTTAAAATTAATTCATTATACATTTCTGAACCTTTTTCAAGGTATGCCCCCAAAGGATCTATTACACCAGTTGATATATTCATATCATTTGCAAGTGTTTCTATTATTTTTGGGTTATATTGTGGTTCTGAAAAAATACACTTTATCTTTTTATCTTGAATAATATCTTGGATATCTACTATTTGTTTTGCACCAGGCAAAACATCAGGATTCAAAGTTAAAGCTCCTGCTGATGAAACTCCAAATCTATTTTCAAAATATTGATAGGCATCATGAAAAACTACATAGCTTACATCTTTAGAAATTGAACTATCTACCTCATTTATTAAGTCATCTAATGAATTAATAACTTTAGCAGCATTCTTCTCATATTGGTTTTTGTTATCAGGATCTAATTCTGATAATTCGTGAGAAACCTCTAAAACCATTGCCTTAGCATTAGCTGGGTCTAACCATATATGAGCATCAAATTCCCCATGAAGGTGTTCATGGTCTTCATGTTTATCTTCATGGCCATCGTGATCTTCGTGATCATCATGGTCATCATCCTTGTGTCCGTCATGATCGTCGTGATCATCAAAGATGTTTTCTTCTCTAAATTTAAGCTTTTCAATAGAGGTTAATTCCATGAAAGAAACTTTTGTAGCATTTTTAGCTAATGAATTCAGGGGTTTTTCCAAAAACGCCTCTAGGTCTTCTCCTACCCAAAAAACAATATCAGCTTCTTCTAACATTTGTGCATGAGATGGTTTAAATACAAAAGTGTGAGGGTTATTTGTGCCTTCAATGATAAGCGAAGGTTCTCCAACTCCATCCATTACACTTGAGATAAGTGAGTGCAGAGGCTTGATAGTTGTAACAACTTTAATATCAGCATTTGCTGATAGGCTCAGAAAAAGGGAGGTGATCCCGAAAAATATTGCTTTTTGAAAAAAATTCATGTTAATTACCTGTCTATATTGTTATATTATTACATAATGTAATATTATAACAAAAGTTATTAGTCAATATCTAATTATGCAAAATTCTTTAATCGAATTAAATAACTGTGGGGTAACCAGAAATAATAAATGGTTAGTGCGCGGTGTCTCCTTAAAAGTAAACAAAGGGCAAATTGTAACTTTAATTGGTCCCAATGGATCTGGAAAATCAACTACAGCAAAAATAGCATTAGGGATTTTAAAGCCAGATGAAGGAACAAATTCAATAGAAAGCAATATTAAAATTTCTTATGTGCCTCAAAAAATATCAATTGATTGGTCACTCCCATTAAGAGCAATTGACTTTATGAACCTTACCAAAAAATATGAAATCGATGAAATTTCTGAAGCTCTTACTATAACAGGTATCCCAAATTTAATTTACAGAGATGTTAGAAATTTATCAGGTGGAGAATTTCAAAGATTGCTCATGGCAAGAGCTATAGTAAAAAATCCAGATTTTCTTGTTTTAGACGAGCCCGTACAGGGAGTTGATTATCCTGGTGAAATTGCTCTTTATAAAACCATTCAAGAAATTGTTAAAAAAATTAATTGTGGCATTCTCTTAATTTCTCATAATCTACATGTCGTAATGTCTCAAACAGATCATGTCATTTGTTTAAATGGTCATGTCTGCTGTTCTGGTGCGCCAAAGTCTATTGTAAAAGAACCTGAATATATCAAGTTATTTGGTAAAAATATTGACCCAACACTTGCTATTTATCAGCATGAACATGATCATAAACATTTACCGGATGGAAGCGTTGATCACACGCATTAATTTGAACAATGTTTGATGATTTTTTATTTAGAGCCTTTATTGCTGGCATTGGATTAGCCATAATTACAGGACCTCTAGGCTGTTTTATTGTTTGGAGAAGACTATCCTATTTTGGTGATACCCTTGCTCACTCAGCCTTATTGGGTGTTGTGCTTGCATATGCTCTAAATTTTAATCTTATAATTTCTGTGTTTTTGATCTCAGGAATAATATCCTTGACGCTATTGTATTTACAAAAAAAAACTTACTTACCTAATGACGCCCTATTAGGTCTTTTGGCTCATTCCGTTCTTGCAATAGGACTGGTACTTTTAGGACTTCTAACCTTTATTAGAATTGACCTAATGGGACTTCTTTTTGGAGATATTCTCTCCGTTAATATTCAAGATATTTTGATTATATGGATTGGCGGAATAATTGTCTTAGTTATTTTAATCATGATATGGAAACCTTTATTTGCTGGAACTGTCAATTTAGATTTGGCTAAAGCTGAAGGATTAAACCCTGAATTGGCAAATACAATATTCACATTATTAATTGCTGCGGTGATTGCCATATCAATAAAGATTGTCGGAATTTTATTAATCACAGGTCTTCTAATTTTACCCGCCTCTGCTTCTAGAAATCTTTCTTCAACTCCAATTCAAATGGCTATCATTGCAAGTATAATTGGCCTTATCTCTGTTGTAATTGGATTAGTATCTTCAATTACATGGAATACATCCACGGGTCCAACAATATTAAGTATAGCTTTAGGAGTTTTTGTAGTAACTCTTTTCCCTTGGAAGAAATTGCTTATCCAAAAAAAAAGAAATAGAATTATCAGATAAATAATGGTCGACTCAAAAATGATAAATAAAAAAAGTATAAATGAGGATTTAACCAAGAACCAAAAAATTGTATTTAACTTATTACAAAATGCTGGTGAGCCATTAAAAGCATACTCTATTTTAGAGAGCCTAAAGAGAGAAGGTCTGAAATCCCCCCTTCAAATATATAGGGCCTTAGATAAATTAGTCGAATTGGGGAAAATTCATAAAATTGAAAGTCAAAACTCATTTATTGCTTGTAATAACTCACATTGCTCTAGCAATACTGCTTTTACAATTTGCAACAGATGTGGTGATGTCAAAGAAATAAAACACAACAATCTATTTGAAGATGTTGGCGCCTTAGCCAAAAAAAATCGGCTAAAAATAAGTCGTTTTAACTTAGAGTTTTATATTGATTGTAATGGGTGCAAAATAAATTAGACCACCCTTCACCATAATCTAATTACTGATTTTATTGATTTTTTGACTATTGACATAAAGAAAGACCTATATATATTGTGCACCTCATTATGTATGCAGTTTTAAAATCAGTCGGAAAACAGTTTAAAGTATCACCAGGTGACACTCTTAAAATGGATAAAATTGAAGGAA
>JAQWPC010000088.1:0-25264 GCA_029245555.1 Alphaproteobacteria bacterium | reverse complement strand
GGTGAATTCATATTCTTTAAAGTTCATCTTCATTGGCATCCAAAATTCATCAACGGGATCAGTAATTAGAAGGACATTAATCTTTTTATTTTTAAAAAGTTCCATTTGAGGGGAATTGATTAAATTTTCCTTATTTTCTCCTGAGATGTAATAAATTTTCTTTTTTTCATTTGAAAAATTTAAAATGTAATCATCCAGGGAGATCATTTCTTTCTTTTCAGAGCAATGAAACAGCGTGAATTCAAAAATTTGATCATGAAAGTCGTTAAATTCATAAAGACCTTCTTTGATTACTGGCCCAAAATTTTTCCAGAAGGATATAAATTCTTCGGGGTTCTTCTTCTTTAAATCACTAATTTCTTTTAAAATTCTTTTTGTAATAGCATTCGAAATTTTATTGATAACAGCATTATTTTGTAATATTTCTCGTGAAATATTTAGACTTAAGTCTTCAGTATCAACAACTCCAGGAATGAATCTAAGCCATGCTGGAATAAGCGATTCAAGCTTATCCGAAATAAAAACTTTGTTTACATAGAGTTTTAATTTGTTTTTTCTATCAGGGTGATAGAGGTCTTGAGGTTGCGATTTAGGAAGGTACAGGAGCGCAGTATAATTCACCACTCCTTCAGCTTTAAAGTGTATTGTCTTTAAAGGATCGTCATAAAAATTTGAAATTTGATTATAGAAGTTTTTATAATCCTCTTCTTTAATTTTAGTTTTATCTTTTAACCAAATCGCCTCAGCGGAATTAACTTGTGATTCAATTTCTTTTTCATCTTTTTTTTCTTTCTTATCTTCCTCCAATGAAACAAAAATAGGAAAGGGTACAAAATCAGAGTATTTTTTTATGATTTCTTCTATTCGATGCTTAGTTAGAAACTCATTCTCTTCTTTCTTTATAGATAAAGTGATTTCTGTTCCATTGGTATTATAATTTGTGTTTTCAATTGAGAATGTTCCCTTGCCATCCGATGTCCATAAAAATCCATCTTGGCAATCATATTTTTTTGACCTAACAACTACTTGGTCTGAAACCATAAAAGAAGAATAAAAACCAACGCCAAATTTACCAATTTGATTAACGTCACCTTTTTTATCACCCATCTTTTTTATAAAATCTTCCGTACCTGATTTAGCAATAGTGCCTAGATTAGATTTCATATCACTCTCATCCATTCCAATACCATTGTCTTTAATAGTAATAGTTTTATTTTTTTCATTAATATGAATGCGGATTTCAAACTGTTTTGTTTTTTCAATACTAGAGTCCGATTGACTAACATAACGAAGCTTCTCACAAGCATCCGATGCATTTGAAATCAATTCTCTTAAAAAGATTTCTTTTTCTGTGTATAGAGAGTTAGCTACAATATCTAAAAGTTTTGATACTTCTGTTTCAAACTTAACAGTCTTCTTTTCCGCTTGTTGTTTAGTCATTTTTTTCTAATATTCCTTTATAAGTTATGTTTACCAATGATAACACTGAGTGTTCTACAAAAATTTCTATCATTTCACAAAATAAATTTGATCAATGGTTAATAAAACAGCCACTATTCAATAAAAATTGGTGTTTATCAAATAATTTCAAGGGTGAAAAAGGAAAAATTATTAAAATACCCTATCCTGACGGCCGATTAAAAGAAGTTATAATTGGAGAAGGTAAAAATGCTGATTTATCAGGAATTAGTTCATTTTCTTCAACAAACATTGGTAATTATTTTCTTTCTATAAGGTTTTCTGATTCTTCAGATTTAGATGTCCAAAAAGCATGGGTGTGGGGACAATATCAATCAGAAAGTAAAAAATCTCAAAGTTTCTTATATGTAAGAAATAAAGAAGAAATAAAGTTCTTAAAACATTATTCAAAAACATTAAAGCTTTCACTAGGTCTCATCAACATGCCAGCTAATGAGTTAAATCCATTAACATTTTATCAAAAGATAAAAAAACATGAGTTATTTTCAAAATTTTACTTCAAAGAATATTCAATCTCTCAAATTAAAAAAAATTTTCCACTTACATATGCAGTTGGAAAATCATCCAACGTTAATCCAAATTTTTTACAAGTTTCTAATAAGAGAATTAATAAAAAAGATAAACCTATAGTTATTATTGGAAAGGGCGTTACTTTTGATACAGGTGGATTAAATATCAAGCCAGGAAATTCAATGAGAAATATGAAGAAAGATATGGGAGGTGCTGCTATATCTTTATCGTTGTTTTTATTATCATCATACTTTTTACAAAAAAGCAAAATTGTATTGCTTATTCCCTTAGCGGAAAATTCCATTTCATCGAATGCAATGAGGCCAGGTGATATTTATACCTCTAGATCTGGCAAGAGTGTTGAGATCTCTCATACTGATGCAGAGGGGAGACTTCTCTTAGCAGATGCGATGGAGTTGGCTAGTGAGCTCAACCCTTCAACTATTATTGATTTTGCCACTCTCACTGGTGCAGCAAGGGTAGCCTTAGGGGAAGACTTGCCTGCTTACTTTTGTAATGATGAAAATACTGCTAAGAAAATTGAAATATTAAATCAACAAAAAATAAGATGCTGGAGATTGCCTTTATATCAAAACTATAAATCCAAACTTGGATCAAAAGTAGCTGACCTATGCAATGCCTCTCTTGACGGAATGGCAGGATCGATAACTGCAGCATTATTTATTCAAGAATTTCTATTGTCCTCTAAAACTCCATGGGTTCATTTTGATACTTATGCCTGGTCATCTGGCTCAATTTTATCATCCAAGGGTGCAGCGCTTCAGGGACTCGATATTATGAGTGATTTTTTAAGTAAAAATTTCTCATGATTAAATACTTTTTAATTCTCTCTCTCTTTCTGTCTAGTTGTGTCACCGATAGATCTTTTAACACGTCAAATATTTGTGATATTTTTAAAACCAATCCTAAATGGAAATCTTATACGGAGAGCACTAAGGAGAAATGGGGCGTTCCAGTAAGTTTACAGCTAAGTTTTATTAAACATGAATCTTCATTTCAGAGAACTGCAAGACCCCCAAGAAAAAAGGTTTTAGGTATTATACCTGGGCTTAGAGCATCAAGTGCTTACGGATATAGCCAAGCTCTTGATGGCACTTGGGAGGAGTATAAAAAAGCTACTGGCAATTCAAAAGCTGACAGAAAAAATTTTGAAGATGCTAGTGATTTTATTGGTTGGTATATTGAAGGATCATATAGGCTTCTAAAATTGGATAAAAGTGATGTGTACAACCATTATCTTGCCTACCATGAAGGTAGAGGAGGATACCAAAAAAAGTCATTTAATAAGAAAAAATGGCTATTAGAGGTAGCTAAGAAAGTTGAAAGACAAGCTAAAGAGTATTCAAGTCAAATTAAAAAATGTAACTTTCACAAGAATAGTGTTTTTTAAATGTTACAAAAATCTGATCTCATAAACTATTTTTATTCTAGCTTCACTGACAAAGAACATAAGGGAATTGGTACCGAGCATGAAAAATTTATTTTTCATTGTAAGGATAAAAAAAGAATTGAATTCGATGGTGATGTAAGCATTCAAAACCTATTTCAATTTTTATTGAGTAAAGGCTGGCAAAAAAATGAGTATAATGCCCATAACCAATTAATTTCACTATCTAAAAATGGAGCCAGCGTCACTCTTGAACCCGGATGTCAGTTAGAACTATCAGGAAAGATATTAAAAAATGTCCACCAAACTTGCTCTGAAACATATGAACATTTAAATGAATTACAAGAGTATGCTGAACAAAATAATTTATGCATTATAGGTTTGGGCTTTGATCCCATAAGTAGCTTAGATAGTATTAATTTCATTCCCAAGAATAGGTATAGAATTATGAAGAGTTATATGCCACAGGTAGGAACTAGAGGTTTGGACATGATGACTAGAACATGCACAGTTCAAGCAAACTTTGACTATTTCAATAACGAAGACTTGATAAAAAAATTTGTTGTATCTAATAGAATTCAACCAATTGTTATGTCACTATTTTGTAATTCGCCTTTTAGGGAAGGCCAATTAAATGGTTTTTTAAGTAATAGAATACATACTTGGCAAGACACAGATCAAGAAAGATGTGGCATTAAAGATAATTTTCTTAATAAAAATTTTACTATCGAAGAGTACGTAGATTTTGTTTTAAGTGTAAAAAACTACTTTCTTAAAATTAATGGAAAATACATTGATACAACTCAATATAGTTTTTTAGAATTATTAAATAAATCTACAAATGATAGCAGCCTGAACGACTATAACCTTTCTATAACTGATTGGATCTCACATCTTTCTACGATTTTCACAGAGGTCAGACTGAAGGCGTATATGGAAGTTAGGGGTGCTGATGCAGGAAAATGGGAGATGATCTGTGCTCTACCAGCTTTTTGGACAGGAATTCTGTATGATGAAGAAAACCTTGAGAGATTATGGGTTGAAACAAATGACTGGCCCTACGATGAAATACTAAATTTATATAAAAATATTCCTACACATGGACTTCAAAGTGAATTCATGAAAAAGAAAGTATATATCGAGGCTCAAAGATTACTTGATATTGCAATATCTGGTTTGAATAGAAGGGGATACCTAAATTCTAATGGGCAGGATGAAAGCATTCATTTAGATAAATTAAAAAGAATTATCAAAGATCAAAAAACACCTGCTGATGTCTTGGTAGATGAATTTAATCAAACACAAAATTTAAATTCACTTTTAAATCAAAGGTACTACTAAATTATGAAATTTTTATTTCAGATGGATGACCCTAAGAATATTAACATATTCGAGGACTCTACATACATGTTAATTAAAGACTCTATGAGCAGAGGTATTGAATGTTTTTATAATGATCCTAATTGGGTTTATGCTGACATTAATCAGAAAAATAAAATTATGTCTCAGCTTTATAAACTTACTCTAAAAGATGATGGGAAGCTCACTTATGATAAGAAAGATATAAGAGTTCTAAATCTTGAAAATTTCAATGCTGTTTTTATTAGACAAGATCCCCCCTATGATATGAAGTATATCTCTAACACATATTTGTTAGAAAAGTTAAAGCACCCAATTATCATTAATAACCCCTCAGAATTACGAAATTTTCCAGAAAAACATATTATGATGAATTTTCCAAATTTAACCCCTCCAACAGTTATATCCTCTAACGTTGATATATTAGTCCAATTTATTGATAAAAATAAAGAGGTTATTCTTAAACCTGCTTATGGTAATGGGGGTTTAGGAATTGTAAAAGTAGATACAAATAAAAAAAACATTAGGAGTTATTTGTTAAAATATATTAATAAATTCTCTAATAATCCAATCATTGCTCAACGTTTCTTAAAGAACTACTCAAAAGGAGATAAAAGAGTCATTTTAATTAATGGGGATGTAACGGGTGCTGTCTTAAGGGTGCCTAAAAAAAATAGTATAAAGTCTAATTTTCATGCAGGGGGTACGGCAGTTAAAACTTCACTTACAAAAAAAGAAAAATTTATATGTCAAAAAATCAAAAATTTTTTAATTAATAAAAAATTATATTTTGTTGGAATTGATATAATTGATGGTTTCTTAACTGAGATAAATATTACTTCTCCAACGGGTATTCAGGAAATTAATCAATTGGATGGTGTTCATATAGAAAAAACTATCATTAATTTCGTATTAAAATCACTGAAGTAAGTTTTCAAATAATTTATTTATATTTTTTTGAATTAATTCCTCTAAGGGTTTCCGAACAGTTCCGTCGGGTATAATTCTTTCATAGGAGTAACTACCATTGTTATATTTGATAACAAAATCATCCTCATCAATTATATCAAATAAAGTAATTTTGTAATTAGACTCAATATATTCTATTTTTCCATAAAGAACCTTGCCATCAACGGAAGTAAAAGACATATCATTTAATAAGATTTTGTTTTTTGAGGGATTTTCAATTTTTGAATTAATAGCAATTTTTTTATTAATAAAAGAATTCGACAGAGTTTCTAACAATCGATTAATTTGATCTAAATCTTCAATATCCTGAGATAGAGATTGCATAAATAACACTAGGGCCAGTTCATCTTCAGAAACATCAATACTTATTTCACCATCTATTGAACCTGTTAAGTCAGTAAAGTTTTCAATTGAAGAAAAGTTAGGAGATTTTATTTTTAGATTCAAAAAACCATTCAATCTTTTAGTTTTGAGAAAATTTTGGTCTATTTTTAATAGATTGATATTCTGTAACTCTAGATTGCCAGAAAATTTATAATCAGAGAATTTGCCTACAATATTTCCTATTTTCTCATCACCAAGGTGAGCATCTATTTTATCGATTACTATATTTTTGTTTTTGAAATCAAAAAAAATATTCCCAGTAATTTTATCATAGTTATAAATACCAAGATAATTTTTGTATTTACCTTGTTCAAAATTAGTTAAGAGAACTTCTACATCAGATGATGTCATATTATCTACTTTAACATTAAGAAATGTCTCATTTAGATTTTGTAAGTCGATGTCACCAGCGATGATGAGAGTAGGTTGATTTTCTTTTAGAATAATGAAATTTGTAATCTCTAAGTCTGATCCTGCAAGGAAACCCTCAAAATTAATAACATTCCCAGGTATTAGGTTAATGGTCTCTGATAATTGAGGGTAAAAATTTAAAATTTCTGATTTTTTAAAATTTGATAATTTTAAGTTAAAACTTCTATCTAAGCTATTATCAAGGTTCATACTGCCAGATGTTTCCAATATTGTTTCTTTGTCTTCTAGAGTTAAGGAATTAACTATGAAGTTATTATTTTCAATTAACGCATCTAGCTCAAACTGATTAAAACTAACATCTGGAATAGCGATACCTGATAGTAGAATTTCGGCAATATTCTTTATTTCATTTGATGATGAGGAATTAACTTGAATTGCGAAAGTGCTATTTAATATATCTAAATTTCTTACCTTCCCTTTTAAATTTATTTTTGTGAGAAGTTTAGAAATATATTCAAAATTATTGATAAGAATATCGCTGCCCTTTAATGAAATATCAAATTGATTAAGGGTTCCCTCTGGTAATGCAGGATTAAGTTTAGTTAAATCAAAATTTTTGATGATTTGCAAAAGGATCTTTGAAGGAAAATTATTTCCATTGATATTTAAGTCACTGTTAAAAATATTCTTAATATCAAGTGAGCCCAGAATGCTTAATGCTGCATTATCCTCGGCAACTAAATCGAATTTCTCAAATACAAAAGTATCATAAGAATACTCTCCCTTTATATTGAGGGTTGAAAAATTAATTTGTTTAAAATATTTTTGGTATTTTTTATCTAGTAATAAAATTAATTCATCAATATCAAGACCTTCAATAGAAAAAGATATTTTTGTTAATTCATCATTTTGTAGTTGAGCATTAAAAGTAATATCTGCTCCTTTGTAAATGAAATTATTTGATTTTATTTCAGTAGAATTATTTTTATTAATAATTTGAATCTTTAAATTTTCAATTTCATCTTCCAGTAAAACGGAATTATCAAAAAGGGTTGTATTAATATTTTCTAAAGTTGTCTTGGTAGATGTAATATGAATATTATCATTATTAAAAATTGATTTAGAAAATTCTATATTTGAGGACAAAACATCTAATTTTATGGAGGGATGATTTATTGAAAAAGAAGAATTAAGTAATTCTATTTTTGGAGTGGGTAAGAGTAAAAGAGATTGAGCATCTGAGCTTTTTAAAGAAAAAATACCTCTTGTTTCTGTTTGAATTCTCTCATTAGTTAAAGTTTTAATAGGAAGTTTTATAAAACTTAATATTGTTAATATTACGACTAGTAGTAAAACTAGAATAGAGATTATTTTGACTTTTTTCATCAATAGCTGATTTTACATATATAAATACGAGAAGTAAGTTAAGTAACACAATATTAGCGTTATTGATAAGATTTTTCCAGTTAACCTAAGCATAACAATGACGAAGAATAACAAAGATGTTAATAAAAATAACCATTTATCGATTATTGTTAATAAGTGGAAGTAATTAATTTCATTATTTAAGAATATAGCGATAAGAGTAATTCCAAATATATTAGCAATATTTGAGCCTAATATATTTCCAATAGCTAGATTACTTTGTTTCTTTATTATTGAAATAATAGTTGCAATAACTTCGGGCAAAGATGTTCCAAAAGCTACAATAGTTATTCCAATTGTTGTTTCCGCAACTCCAAATATTTCAGTCAAACTTTTTGCAAATTCAATAAAATATCTCGAGCTAAAAAATAAAATTAAAAAAGAAAAAACTATTTTTAAAATTATGAGCAAAGAAGATTGATCGTTTGTTTCCGAAAGGTTTATATCTTCATCAATTGGTTTTTTAAGTTCGTAATAGAAAAAAATAATTAATAAAAAAATAAAAATTATTGCAAACTTTATATCAATTGCGATATCAAAAATAATTAAGAAAAAGAAAAATATCGAAAAAATTAAAAAAAATATAAAAGTACTTTTGTCTTGATCGTGTATTTTTAATTTGGATATTGGGAATAACATTATACCCCCAACTAATAAAATATTAGCAATATTACTACCAACCAAATTACCTGCCACTATCCCTTCAGACTTCAGTTGTAATGCTTGAAACGTTGCAGCAAACTCTGGAAGTGAGGTACCTATTGCAATAATAAAAATGCCAACAAAAATATCTCTAATTTTAAATTGTTTAGCAATAGCTATTGAATTTTTAATAGCAAAGTTGCACGACCATATCAAAATAGCTAAGCTGACAACTATTCCTATTAAGCTTTGAATAATCAATTGATACCCATTTGATCTTTTTTAATTTTCCTTATTTCATCTCTATACATTGCTGCTTTTTCAAAATCTAAATTTTCTGCAGCTGATAACATCTTTTTTTCTAATTTTTGTAAGTGCTTTTCAAACTTAGAGGGGCTCAAATCATCTGTTTTAGATAAACTTACAGTATAAGTATCTTTTTCATAGATGCTTTCAATAATCTCTCCAATATTTCTTTTAACTGAACGAGGAGTAATTTTATTTATCTTGTTATACTCGATTTGCTTTTGTTTTCTATATTCTGTTTCTTCTAATGCAGCTTGAATACTTTTTGTCTTAATATCAGCATATAAAATAACCTTACCGTCAACGTTTCGAGCTGCACGGCCTATCGTTTGAACGAGACTAGTTTTAGACCTCAGAAAACCTTCTTTATCGGCATCTAATATTGCTACAAGTCCACATTCGGGTATATCTAACCCTTCTCTAAGTAAATTAATACCTACGATAATATCAATTTCTCCCATTCGAAGAGACCGTATGAGTTTAATTCTATTAATGGTATCGACATCGGAGTGCATATACTCAACCCTGTAATTATGTTCTTTTAAATAATTAGTTAAATCTTCAGAATTCTTTTTTGTTAATGTTGTAATTAAAACTCGGTTTTTTTTATCTATTGTTTTTTGTATTTCTCCCATTAAATCCTCAACCTGATTTACAGTTGATCTAATTTCACACTCAGGATCAATTAAACCAGTTGGTCTTATAACTTGTTCAACATATTTATGGTCCACTTCCTCTAGTTCCCAAGGTCCGGGTGTAGCTGATAAAAAAATCGTAGAAGGTCGCATCATATCCCATTCTTCAAATTTTAAAGGTCTATTATCTAAACAGGAGGGAAGGCGAAATCCGTAATCAGATAAAGTAGATTTTCTTGATCGATCTCCCAAATACATTCCTTTAATTTGGGGAACCGTAACATGTGATTCATCTATTATTAAAAGAGCATTTTCAGGAATGAATTCATATAAAGTTGGTGGGGCATCCCCTGATTTTCTTCCACTCAAATATCTAGAGTAATTTTCAATCCCAGAACAAGTTCCAGTTGCTTGAATCATTTCTAAATCAAAATTAGTTCTTTCTTTTAATCTTTGATGCTCTAGGAGTTTTTTATCTCGATCAAAGTCATCTAACCTTATCTTTAAATCATTTTTAATTTCTTTAATTGCTTTTTCTAATCGGGGTTTGGGAGTGATGTAATGACTATTTGCAAAAATTCGGACTTCATCAAACTCTTGAATGAACTCACCTGTTAGAGGATCAAACTCTTTAATTCCCTCTATTTCATCACCAAAAAAACTAAACCTCCAAGCAATGTCCTCTAAGTGAGCAGGAAAAATATCAACTCTATCTCCGGTAACACGAAACATCCCTCTTCGAAAGTCAATATTATTTCTTTTGTATTGAAGGTCGACTAATTCACGTAAAAAATTCATCAAATTAATCGACTGCCCTTTTTTTATTTCAAGGGTCATTTGAGAGTAGGAATCGACAGCACCAATGCCGTAGATACAAGACACACTGGCAACGATGATCACATCATTTCTTTCTACAAGAGAGCGTGTTGCTGAGTGTCTAAATCTATCTATTTGTTCATTAATAGAGGACTCTTTTTCTATAAATGTATCTGATCTTGGGACGTAAGCCTCAGGCTGATAATAATCATAATAACTAACAAAATACTCAACTGCATTTTCTGGGAATAAAATTTTTAACTCCTCATATAATTGCGCTGCGAGAGTTTTGTTTGGCGCCATAATAAGAGTTGGCCTATTATATTTTTCAATAACATTGGCAATAGTAAATGTTTTACCTGAACCAGTAACACCTAATAATACCTGACTTCTTTTGTTTTCGCTTAGCCCTTTGATTAGCTTTTTAATGGCTTGTGGTTGATCACCTTTGGGTTGATTTTCACTGACTATTTTAAAAGGCATACTTGTAGTTTTTTTTAAATCAGTTTATAGATAACTTGGTTAAAAAAAAATGATTTCAAGCAGAGTAAACAATATAAAACCATCTTTAACAATAGCTACCAATATGAAAGCGCAAGAATTAAAACGCGCAGGTAAAGATATTATTGTTTTAGCTGCTGGAGAACCTGATTTTGATACCCCAGAACATATTAAAAATGCTGCAATCAAAGCAATAAACAATGGTTTTACAAAATATGTCCCAGGAAAAGGGACTCCTGATTTACAACAAGCAATTCAAAAAAAGTTTAAACAGGATAATGGTCTCGATTATGATTTATCTAATATTACTGTTGGAGTAGGTGGAAAACACATAATCTATAATGCTTTCTCCGCAACTATCAATTCTGGAGATGAAGTAATTATCCCTGCACCTTATTGGGTTAGTTATCCTGATATCGTTATTCTTAACGATGGTGTCCCTGTCGTTGTAGAATGTGGAGAAGAGTCCGGTTTTAAACTTAACCCAGAAGATTTAGAAAAAAATATTACTAAAAAAACTAAATGGCTTATGCTTAATAGCCCAAGTAATCCCACAGGCTCTTTGTATTCTAAGCAAGAACTAATTGCATTAGGTGAGATTTTAAAAAAACATGAACAAGTCTATGTTCTCTCAGATGATATCTACGAAAAAATTGTTTATGATGATCATAAATTCCATACCTTTGCGGAAGTCTGTCCAGATTTAAAAGATCGAACTCTTACAATGAATGGTCTATCAAAGTCATATTGCATGACTGGTTGGAGAGTAGGTTATGCAGCCGGTCCATCAAATGTCATCAATGCAATGAATAAAGTGCAATCACAAAATGTTTCTTCAACTGCTTCCATTTCTATGGCGGCCTCTGTAGAAGCGCTTAATGGTGATCAGAGCTTTATAAGTTCTAACAATGAATCTTTTCTTCGAAGAAGAAATTTAGTTGTAAAACATTTAAATGAAACTCCAGGATTATCTTGTAGAACGCCGGAAGGGGCCTTCTATGTTTTTGCCTCTTGCAAAGGTGTTCTTGGAAAAAAGACAGAGTCAGGAAAAATACTAAAAACTGATGGCGATTTTATGGATTATCTTTTAGAGGATGTAGGCGTTGCAGGAGTTCAAGGATCAGCTTTTGGGCTAGAAGGATTTTTTAGAATTTCTTATGCAACTTCAGACTCTATTCTTGAGGACGCCTGTCAAAGAATTAAGAATGCCTGTTCTAGGTTAACTTAATTTATTATCAGAAATAATTTTAGCTATTCGAAGGGTATTTGTTGTACCAACTTTACCAAAAGGAACACCAGCAGTAATGATAATTTTTTCACCATTTTTGAGTATCTTTCGAGTTTTTGCAACTCTACAAGCTCTATCAACCATTTCAGTAGAGGATGAAATTTTATCTACTACGTCCATAAAAGTACCCCAAGTTAAAACATTTTGTCTTGCTACTTTTACGTTTGTCGTCAACCCTATGAGTGTTACGTCTGGTCTCATCCTTGCAACACGTAAAATTGATCTACCTGATCCAGAAAAGGTGGCAATACATTGACATTCAGCAATACTTGCAACCTCTAAAGCAGCTGTTGCAATGGCCTCAGTTGAAGTTTTAACGTGATCTAAATTATAATTTTGAATATTTGATAGATATTTAGGATCGCTTTCAACGCGCTTAATTATTTTATCCATCATCTCAACAGACTCTTTAGGATAGTTCCCAGCAGCGGACTCTGCTGATAGCATGACAGCGTCAACTCCTTGAAAAACAGCTGTCGCAACATCTGATGCCTCTGCACGAGTTGGTGTAGGAGAGTCAATCATACTCTCCAGCATTTGCGTTGCTACAATGCATGGTTTTCCAAATTTACGACATGCGGCAACCATAGTTCTTTGATGAATAGGGACGTCTTCAGGGTTAGTCTCAACACCAAGATCACCTCTCGCAACCATAATACCATCACAATTTTCAGTGATAGATTCAATCTCATCCATGGCAGAGGGTTTTTCGACCTTAACCATAACTTTAAATTTAGTAGGTATGAGTTTTTTAGCAATCAAAAGATCCTTGGTTGTTTGAATAAAAGAAAGAGCAATCCAATCTACATCTAGCTTAATTGCTAATTGTAAATCTTTTTTATCTTTAGGGGTTATAATTTTTAAATCCAGTTTAGTATCTGGAATATTCAAACCTTTGTTATTGGAAATTTCTCCACCAGCAGTCACAATACACTTTATTGCTGATGATGTTTTAGATTTAACCTTCAGGCGAACTTTACCATCATTAACCAAAAGTCTTTGACCTACTGAGATGGATTTAAAAATCTCTTTATGTGGAAGGTAGACTCTTTTACTGCTTCCATCTATTTTATTTTGATCGAATGTAAATTCCTGATTTGTTTTTAATTGTTCTTTGATATTTGTAAATTTTCCTACCCTGAACTTAGGGCCTTGTAAGTCGCCTAAGATACAGATGTATCTATTATATTTTTTCTCTATTTTTCTAACAATTTTGACCTTATTTACATGATCTTTGTGCTCTCCGTGACTAAAATTTAGTCGGAAAACATCAACACCTGCTAGAAATAATTTCTCAATATCTTTTTCTGTTTCACAAGCTGGGCCGAGTGTGGCAACAATTTTTGCTTTTCTATTTCTTAATTTCATTTGATTCATTTAGAAATAAATAAATATCATGATATTAGTAAAATACCATGAGTAATATATCTAAAGAAAATGAAACATTGATCAAAGCAAAAGTTTTAGATCATTTAATACAACATTTAAGAGAAAGAACGGATGTTCAAAATATCGATTTAATGAATTTAAGTGGTTTTTGTCGAAACTGTCTATCAAAGTGGTATGCAAAATATGCAAATGAAATGGAATATGATCTAGACTACGAGGAATCAAGAAAAATAATATATGGAATGCCTTATTCAGAATGGAAAGAAAAATACCAAACTGAAGCCACGAAAGATCAACTAAATAAATTTAATGAAAAACAATAATGACTGAAGTGTTACCTAATTGGAATTTAAAAGATTTCTACTTATCTATTGATGATAAGCAGATCGATAAAGATTTAGAACTCTTCAAACAATTTACAATAAACTTTAGTGAAAAGTATAAAGATAGACTTTTAAGTCACGCTTCAGATTTTGAAAAAATTATCCAAGTGTACGAAGATGGTAACGAGCTTGGAGATAAACTTGGCAATTATGCCTTTCTCATTTATGCAACAAATATGAATGACCAAAAAACTGTTCAATTCTATCAAGGTATTAATGAAAAGCTGACTGAGATATCCTCAGATCTAATTTTTTTTACAAATGAAATTAACTCAAGTTCCGATACTGACTTTGAAGTCTTAAAACTTGGTTCAGGAAAATATAAAAATTGGTTGGTAAATTTACGTCGCTTTAAAGACCATCAGTTAGATCAAAAAAGTGAGAAGATATTTTTAGATAAAAATCTTACATCTAATTCTTCATGGGTTAGGTTTTTTGAAGAACAAATCAATGATTTGAAATTTGAAATTAATGGCAAAGAGCATAACAGTTCTGACGCTCTAAATTTATTATCTGATCATGACGAAGGTATCAGAAAAAAAGCAGCACTAAGCATTGAGAATGTTTTTCAATCTAATGTTAAAACATTTACTTTTATAACAAATACATTAGCAAAAGATAAAATAACAAATGACAAATGGAGAAACTATTCTTCTTCAGTTGAGTCCCGTAATCTTGCTAATAACGTTGAGAGTGAAGTGGTGGATGCTCTTTCTAAAAGTGTAACATCTAATTATAAAAACATTTCCCATAGATATTATGAAATTAAATCAAAATTATTTAACAAACAGCAACTTGACTATTGGGATCGAAATGCACCTTATCCAAACTCTCCAAGAAAAAAAATTCTATGGGAAGAGGCCAAAGATATAGTTCTCAGATCGTATGCAAATTTTGATCAAAGCTTTAAAGACATTATTTTACTTTTTTTTCAAAACAATTGGATTGATGCAGAATTAAAATCAGGAAAATCACCTGGTGCGTTTGCTGCTTCAACAATTCCATCTATACACCCTTATATTTTAACCAACTTTCATGGAAAAACTCGTGATGTAATGACCCTAGCTCATGAACTAGGTCATGGTTGCCATCAATATTTATCCTCTAAGCAAGGTTTATTGCTCTCTAGTACACCTCTAACTTTAGCAGAGACAGCTAGTGTTTTTGGAGAGATGATGACATTTAGAACGCTTCTTGATGAAAGTGACACAGAAACAAGAAAATTTTTATTAGCATCAAAAATTGAAGATATGATTAATACTGTGGTTAGACAAATTTCATTTTTTGAATTTGAAAAATTAGTTCACAATGAAAGAAAAAATATTGAGCTTTCAGCTGATCAAATATCTGATTTTTGGATGACCACTCAATCTGAAAGTCTTGGCCCACATATTAAATTGTCAGAAGGATATAAGAATTTTTGGACCTATATTCCACACTTCATTCATACTCCTTTTTATGTCTATGCCTATGCTTTTGGTGATTGTTTAGTAAATATTCTTATTCAATTATATGATGAAGGACTCCCTAACTTTAAAGATCATTATATTGACTTATTAAAAAGTGGTGGGTCCAAGCATTATAGTGAAGTGCTAAAGCCATTTAATGTAGATTTAACCAACCAACAAAGTTGGCAAAAAGGCCTATCTATGATTTCGGGTTTAATCGACGAATTTGAGAAATCTTTATAATTTTTTATGAAAGAAGATAATAATTTTGTATCAAGAGTTAAACGGTATTCTCAAGTTACAACCTCGCTAACGTCTCTTGCTACTAAATTTGCAGGAAAAAAATATTTAAATTTTGATTTAAGCGATCAAAAATATGCTGCTCAAATAACAGAAATACTTGGCAATCTTAAAGGACCACTTATGAAAGTAGCACAATTAAGTGCAACTATTCCTGATTTATTACCCCCAGAGTACGCACAAAAATTATCAGAACTTCAATCGAACGCCCCTCCAATGTCATGGGTTTTTGTTAGAAGAAGAATGAAGGCTGAACTGGGAGATAATTGGGAGGACAGCTTTTCTCAATTTGACAAGGAGGCAAGTTTTGCTGCATCTCTTGGTCAAGTCCATAAAGCAACATTACAAAATAAAGATAAAGTTGCTTGTAAGTTACAATATCCTGATATGTCATCAGCGGTCGAGGCTGACTTAAGTCAACTTAAAATAATTTTTAAAATCTATTCAAGTTATAACAAGTCTATACAAATCAGAGAAATCTACAAAGAAATTGAGGCGAGGCTCAAAGAAGAATTAGATTATAGATTAGAGTATAAGCACCTTAAAGTTTTTAGAAAGATTCATGAGAATAACTCTTATATTCGAATTCCTAAAGTTTATGAAAAAATTTCTACTAATAGGCTTTTAGTCATGGAGTTCCTTCAGGGAAAAAAATTAATTGAATACAAAAAAGCTCCCCAAAAATTAAGAAACGAACTAGCAAAGAAATTATTCATGGCATGGTACCTTCCTTTTTATAAATATGGAATTATTCACGGAGATCCACACCTCGGTAATTACTCAGTAGACAAAGATAATAATATTAATCTCTTTGACTATGGATGTGTCCGAATATTTCCTGCAAAATTTGTCAAAGGTGTAATTGATCTCTATTTTGCTCTCAAAGAGAATGATAATAAAAAAATTAAAATGGCCTATAAAGCTTGGGGCTTCAAAGATATCGATGATAAATTAATGAATGTTCTTAATAAATGGGCACTATTTTTATATGACCCAATTTTAAAAGATGAAGTAAGGCGCATTCAGGACTCCGATAGTGGAATTTATGGAGCTAAAATTGCAGGGGAGGTTCATAAAGAACTAAAACAATATGGTGGGGTAAAGCCTCCAAGAGAATTTGTTTTTATGGATAGAGCAGCAGTAGGACTTGGATCTATATTTATTCATTTAAAGGCTGAAATTAATTGGTATCAGCTGTTTCATGAGCTAATTAAGGATTTTTCATTGCAAAATATTGATAATAATCAAAAAAAAGCTCTTAAATCTGCTGGATTTTAATCTTAAATACACTATAAAACGTTAAAAAATCATACTTGTTTTAATTAACGAATAAGAAATAACTCTGGTATACAATATACCACGAATAAGGAATAGAAATATGATAATTGGTACAATTAAAGAAAAAAAGAAATTTGAAAATAGAGTTTCCATCTCTCCAGAAGAAGTAAAAAATTATGTTAAATCAGGCCACCAGGTCTTGGTTGAAAAAAATGCAGGTCTGCAGTCAGGATTTTCTGATAAATTATATAAAGAAGCAGGTGCCTCTATGTCTTCTGCTAAAGATATTTTAAAATCAGTTGATATCCTATTAAAGATTAATTGCCCTTCTCCTGACGAAGCAAAACAACTGAAAGCCAGTTCAATGGTTATATCGCAGCTCAATATTCAAAATGAAATTGACTCTATTAAGATTTTTAATTCCAAAAAAGTTTCTGCCTTTTCTTTAGAAAGGGTTCCAAGAATAACAAGAGCTCAGGATATGGATATTTTATCTTCTCAAGCAAACTTAGCCGGATACCATGCAGTAATAGACGCTGCTCAGGAATTCAACAGAGTCCTTCCTTTATTTATGACTGCTGCTGGAAAAGTAACACCTGCTAACGTCTTAGTTATTGGAGCAGGAGTAGCTGGCCTCCAGGCAATTGCTACTGCAAAAAGACTCGGTGCTATTGTATATGCTACTGATGTTAGAATTGCCTCTAAAGAGCAGGTTGAGAGCCTTGGTGGTAAATTTGTAATGGTTGAAGATGAAGAGTCTAAGAATGCTGAGACCAAGGGTGGTTATGCAAAAGAAATGAGCGCTGAATACCAAAAAAAACAAGAAGCATTATTAGCAGAAACTTTAAAAGAAATGGATATTGTTATTTGTACAGCTCAAATCCCTGGTAGAAAAGCCCCTCTCATATTGAAAAAAGATATGTTAGATAATATGAAACAAGGCTCTGTGATTATAGATCTAGCCGTTGAGTCAGGTGGAAATTGTGAATACAGTCAGTTAGGCAAAGTAGTTTCTAAAAATGGTTTAAAGATTGTAGGACATGCCAATGTACCAGGTAGAGTCGCTAACAATGCCTCTAGTCTCTTTGCCAAAAATGTCTCAAACTTTTTAAAATTAATGAATTTTGAGGATAAAAAGAAATCAGTTATTAACAAAAATGATGAAATTATCAAAGCTACTTTGATTTGCTCAGCAGGAAAAAACTTAATCAAGTAAAGGAGAGATTATGTCAGAAATTTCAAACCAATTAGAAAATTTATCTTATAAGGCCCAAGCTCTAGCTGATCAGGCCAATCAACTAGCTTCTACTGTTGTAGAAACTTCTGGAGGTCATAGTGACTTTCTCATTTTTGGTATCACTGTTTTGGTTCTTGCCTGTTTTGTGGGGTATTACGTTGTATGGTCAGTAACACCAGCTCTTCATAGCCCATTAATGGGTGTAACAAATGCTATTTCATCAGTTATTATTGTGGGGGCTCTTTTAGCTGCAGGTCCAATTGATAGCACCATTTCAAAATACTTTGGTTTATTCGCGGTGGGATTAGCCTCAGTTAACATCTTTGGCGGATTTGTTGTAACTAACAGAATGTTGTCAATGTTCAAAAAGAAAAGTTAATAGTAGGAGTTATTCATATGTCAAATTTATCTACAGTTGCTTATTTAGTATCTTCAGTTTTATTTATCATGTCCCTAAGAGGACTCTCACATCCAACTACAGCTCGACGTGGTAACTTTTATGGTATTATCGGAATGACAATAGCCATAGTTACTACTGTCGCTAACCCTGGTGTGTTAAGCTATAAGGAAATAGGAATAGCTTTTGTTACTGGTGGTTTAATCGGAAGTATTATCGCTACCCGAATACAAATGACATCTCTTCCACAACTGGTTGCAGCATTTCATAGTTTAGTTGGTCTTGCAGCGGTCTTTGTTGCAGCTTCTGCTTTTTATAATCCAAGTGCATTTAACATTGGAACAGAAGGTAATATTCCTTTAGGAAGTCTTATTGAAATGACTATCGGTACTGCCATAGGTGCTGTTACATTTACAGGTTCTATTATAGCCTTTGGAAAATTACAGGGCTTCGTCTCGGGCAATCCCTTAGTATTTAAAGGTCAGCATTTTTTAAATCTTTTATTGGGATTAGCTATTATTGGTTTAATTGCTAAGTTTTGTATCGATCAAAACCCTCAGTATTTCTGGTTAATTGTTGCTGCATCGTTTCTTATCGGTGTTTTATTAATTGTGCCAATTGGTGGCGCAGATATGCCTGTCATCGTCTCAATGCTAAACTCTTATTCTGGTTGGGCAGCAGCGGGTATTGGATTTACTTTATCAAATAATCTTTTGATTATTACGGGAGCGCTAGTGGGATCATCTGGTGCTATTTTGAGTTATATCATGTGTAAAGGAATGAATAGATCGTTCTTAAATGTTTTACTCGGTGGTTTTGGTGGTGAACAGGCAGCAAGCTCAGATGATGGCGTAAAAGATGATCGTCAAGCTAAACAAGGTAACGCAGCAGATGCAGCTTTTATGATGAAAAATAGTAAAACTATTATCATTGTTCCTGGTTATGGAATGGCGGTTGCCCAAGCCCAACATGCTTTAAGAGAAATGGGAGATTTATTAAAAGCGTCAGGTGCCCAAGTACGATACGCAATTCACCCTGTTGCTGGAAGAATGCCTGGACACATGAACGTTCTTCTTGCTGAGGCTAATGTTCCTTATGATGAAGTTTTAGAACTTGATGAGATTAACAGAGATTTTTCAGAAACCGATGTTGCCTTTGTTATTGGTGCAAATGATGTTACCAATCCAGCGGCAAAGACTGATAAGACTAGTGCTATTTACGGTATGCCTATTCTAGATGTTGAAAATGCGGGTCAGGTTTTCTTTGTAAAGCGTGGTATGGCCAGCGGTTATGCAGGAGTTCAAAACGAATTATTCTTCCGTGATAATACTTTAATGCTTTTTGGTGATGCCAAAAAAGTGTGTGAAGATATTATTAAAGGATTAGAGAATTAATCGTACTTTTTTTTACGCATAAGCTTTTTGAACCTTTTGATTGATTCGGCTTTTTCACGTAGCTTTCTTTCAGAAGGTTTCTCGTAGTTTTTTCTAAGTTTTAATTCTTTGAAAATACCTTCTCTTAAAAGCTTTTTCTTTAGTACGCGAATCGCAGCTTCTACGTTATTATCTCTAACTTGTACTTCTATAGTCAATCTAGTAACCTCATAAAGGCGTAAGTTATATATAAATATGAAATCAAAGCAAGAAAAATTAAGTAACCTTTTTATAGAACAGGTTCCTAAATATGGTTGGTCTAGAGATACGCTTCTACATTGTGCCAAAAAACAACGTATTTCGACACCTAACTTAGCCCTAATGTTTCCTTCTTTTGAATATGATGTTTTGAAATTCTTAATTGCTCAAAATAACTCCTTAGTAGAGAAAAATTATAATTCATTCAATAACTCTCGACTAAAAACAAGAGATAAAATCAAAACAATTTTAGAGTTAAAATTTGATAGCAATCAGTACTTAAAAAAAGCCTTACCTGAAATGTTAAAATTTCTGCTTCGACCGGGCAATATTTTTATGTCTTCTAAAATGCTTCATGAAAATAGTGATTTTATTTGGAAGCTAGCTGGCGATAAGTCTAATGATTTTAGCTATTATTCCAAAAGAGGGCTTTTGTCTATTATTTACCTATCTACTTTAATTTATTGGTTAAATGATAAATCTAACAAAGGTATTGGAACTAAAAATTTTATTAGTAAATCGGTTGATGGAATTGTAGATGGTGTTTCGCGTTTAAAACAACTCAGTATGATTCAAACCCTTGCTCAAAATTTCTTTTCAAGATTTAATACCAGTAAAACTTAAATTTAAAATTTATTTTTCCAATTTCTCATAACATCTAAATGCTCTGTTAAAGCTTCAAATGATACAGCTAATTCATAAACTAAAGTAATTAAAGCTCCCATTAATAAAATTAAGTGTAGGACAAAAAATATTAGTGCAGAAGTATCAAGGTTAACCAATATTAATAGTAAACACATACACAATGTTACACCACTAAAAAGAGCAGAATATAAAGTCCATCGTAGTAATTTCAATCTCTTTTCAAAATGAAATAAATGAAAGGTGTACTCTTCAATATTTTTAAACTTTAATACTTCGTTTTGAATTGCAGTACGTGAGTCTCGGATAAGCTTAGCTAGCGTCGCATACCGAGCTATAACTAATGTAATAAATATAGTGCTTGCAAAAAACATTGCACTGAGCGTTGAAGTTTGAGCTATTATTGCGTAATTAAAATTAAACATTCTTAAGGTCGGGCAGTTAATCCACCATCAATAACTAATTCTGTTCCAGTTATAAATTCGCTTTGATCGCTAAGTAAAAAAAGAATTCCCTCTGCTACACCTTTAGGCTGGATGATCTTTTTCATGGGCATAAACTCTTTTAAGTTTTTTTTTGCATTAGGAATTTTTTTCCAACGATTTTGCATGGGTGTTTCAACAGCCCCTGGAAGAATACAATTACTTCTAATGTTATATGGACCAAATTGAATAGCTAAGGATTTAGAAAGCCTAATCATTGCAGCTTTTGAGGCCCCATATGCATCTTGAGGTTTGTCATCACCTGAAAGTGCATCAACAGATGAGATGTGCACCATGGATCCAAACTTATTTTTTTTCATAACAGGAATAATTGCCTTTGATAATAAGACCATCGTTTTTAAATTAATATTAAATACGGAGTCCCATATCTCTAGGTCTAGATCAACTGCAGAAACGTCTTTCCCAAACCATAAAACACCTGTTGTATTTACTAAGTAATCAATGCGTTTATTTTTTTTAACGAAATTCTTTACTATTTCATTGAGCTTTGCTTGATCTGTTAGATTAATTTCATGATACGTAATTTTTTTATTTTGAAAAATCTTGTTATTAGGTTTTTGGATATCGAGTGCAAGAATGTGAATGTTGTATTTAAGCAATAATGAAATTGTTGCCAATCCCATACCTCCAGCTGCACCAGTCACAACGGCCGTTTTACCTTTTAAGTTCAAATGCATAGGTGAAAACATAAATAGTTTATTTTTGATGTAAACTGATCATTTGAAAGAAACTCATTGACTTTTGATACTCAAATTTTCATTATATTTTTAATTTAAACGGGGGAATGTATGGCAATACAAAAAACGATTACACCTATTGATAATAGTGTTTACTTAGAGAGGCCTCTTGCATCTGAGAATGAGATTAATGAAATTTTAGATAATGCAAAAAGTAGTTTTATTGAATGGAGAAATACTTCAATTGATGAGCGAATTATAGTTATTAATAAATTTATTGATAATTTATTAGCGCTTAAAGAAGAAATCTCAAAAGAAATATGTTGGCAAATTGGAAGGCCAATTTCTCAATGTGGTAATGAACTTCGGGGTTTTGAAGAGCGCTCTCGCCATATGGTTGATATTGCAAAAACATCTCTCGAAAACATTCCTGCTAGAAAGAATGATGAATTTGACAACTATATCTACAAATCACCCCTAGGCGTTATATTTGTTATGGCTCCATGGAATTATCCCGTTATTACAGCAACAAATACTATTGTTCCTGCATTATTATCTGGGAATACTCTTGTTCTTAAACATTCATCACAAACCCCAAGGTGTGCAGAGTTAATAAACCAAGCCTTTGAAGGCACCGGTCTGCCTAAGGGTGTCTTTCAATTTGTTCACACGAACCATGAGGCTTGTGAAAAAATTATTTCTGATTCCAGAGTGGCTCATGTTGTTTTCACAGGGTCTGTTCGAGGCGGTCAAGAAGTTAAAAAGTATATTGGAACAAGATTTATTAATGTGGGATTAGAACTTGGTGGAAAAGATCCAGCTTATGTGAAATCTGATGCTGATGTGAATCATGCAGTTGAAAATCTTGTTGATGGTGCTTTGTTTAACTCAGGACAGTCTTGTTGCGGTATTGAGAGAATTTATGTAGACCAATCTATATATCAAGACTTTATAGATGGTTTTAAAGCTATAACAGAGCAATACACATTAGGTGATCCTTCCTTAGAAGATACTAATCTTGGCCCTGTTGTCAGAATGTCTGCTGCAAATTTTATTAGAACCCAAATGAGTGAAGCTGAAAAACAAGGAGCACAGAGACTAATTGATGAGAGTAAGTTCTCCATAGCAAAAGAAGATAACTGTTACATTGCACCTCAAGTAATGATCAATGTTGACCACTCGATGAGATTTATGATGGAAGAAACATTTGGTCCCACAGTGGGAATAATGCCTGTTCAAAATTCAGATGAGGCTCAAAAATTAATGAATGACAGCCCTTATGGATTAACAGCATCTATATGGACTAAAGATTTAGATTTTGCTAAAGATTTTGGAAAAAATGTTGAAACAGGAACTTTCTTTATGAATTGGTGTGATTATTTAGATCCTGCTTTAGCTTGGACAGGTGTCAAAGATACTGGTGTTGGTTGTTCGCTATCAACTCTTGCATTTGATCAATTTACTAGACCACAAAGTTTTCATTTAAGAAATGTTGGTTAGGAAATCGCGTTAGACTTTAAATAGTATTATGTTAGCTTTGCAATAATGCCTTTAGCGTTTCTTTTATATATAAAAGTTATAGATAAAATTACAGATGTTATAGGGCGTATTACGATGTACACCGTTTTTGCTATGATGGGCATTCTAGTCTTATCATTTGTTACAAGAAATATTATTAATTTCCCATTGCTTTGGATTATTGAGATGGCTCAGTTTATAATGACTGGATATTATCTCATGGGAGGTGCCTATTCTATGAAAGAACATCAACATGTTCGTATGGATTTGGTATATGGAAATTTTTCTGAAAAGAATAAAGCCAGAATGGATCTTTTTACAAGTATATTTCTTATTTTTTATTTAGTTGTCTTACTTATTGGCTCGTACAACAGTCTCGTCTATACCTTAGAAACAAAAAAAACACTTTTCTCTGCATGGAGACCTTATGTATGGCCGATCAGTAGTATTATGTTTTTAGGTATTTTTTTGATGATACTTCAGACTATTTCAATGGTCTTCAAAGATTATGCAAAAGTTAAAGGAATAAAAATTTAATGTTGGCTGAATATTTTAGTTACGAGGCAATAGCAATTTTAATGTTTTTTACGATGGTTTTAATGCTGTTGACTGGCCAAAGAGTTTTTGGGGCTATTGGATTTGTAGCTGCAGCTGCAGCATTACTACTGTGGGGTAATGGGGCTGTAGAGATGCCATTCACTGCATCTTGGAAATTATTTAAGTGGTATCCTATGCTCACTCTTCCTTTATTTATTTACATGGGATACATGATATCTGAGTCAGGCATAGCTAATGATCTCTATAAAATGTTCCACGTTTATTTTGGGGGAACGCGAGGTGGATTGGCTATAGGAACTATGTTTATGATGGTAGCTATTTCTGCCATGAATGGTTTGAGCGTTGCTGGAATGGCTGTGGGTGCAACAATAGCACTGCCTGAGATGTTAAAACGAAATTACGATAAACGGATGATAAGTGGGGTAGTCCAGGCTGGTAGCTCACTGGGTATTTTAATACCACCTAGTGTTGTTTTAGTTTTATATGGCATGATAGCAAGACAGCCAGTAAGTAAGCTATGGTTAGCAGGACTAATACCAGGCTTGATCATGGCCACTCTTTTCATTTTATACATTTATATAAGATGCAAACTACAACCTGAATTAGGGCCGATCTTACCTGAAAAAGAAAGAAAGATGCCAGTTATAGAAAAAATTAAATTACTAAGAGCTGGCATTACACCTTTTGCAATTTTTTTTGTTATGACAGGATTATTTATTATGGGTATTGCAAGTCTAGTAGAGTGTTCTGCTGTGGGAGCTTTAGCTGCAACTATTGCTGCGTGGTTTAAAGGCAGATTAAATTTAAAAGTCATCGAGGATGTTTGTAAAAAAACATTAGGTGTTTCTTGTATGTTTATGTGGATAATTTTAGCAGCTCTTTCTTTTGGTGCTGTATTTGATGGCATAGGTGCCACTAAAGCAATTGAGTCGTTATTTATTGAAAGATGGAACTTAAGTCCATGGGGAGTTTTGATTATGATGCAGTTATCTTACATTCTAATGGGTATGTTTTTGGATGATACCGCTATGTTAGTGATTGTTGCACCTCTTTATGTTCCTTTAATTATAGCTTTAGGATTTGATCCAATTTGGTATGGCGTTTTGTATACTATTACTTGTCAAATCGCATACATGACTCCGCCATTTGGTTATAATCTATTTTTAATGAGAGCGATGGCGCCTAAGGAAATAACTTTAATCGATATAT
>JAQWPC010000116.1:0-2370 GCA_029245555.1 Alphaproteobacteria bacterium | reverse complement strand
CATGACTAGTCTTACTTATTACCATTTTTTTATTCTTTCTTTAATCGTATTTATGATTGGCTGTTTCGGTCTATTTTTAAACAGAAAGAATATGATTCTAATATTAATGTGCATTGAAATTATTTTATTAGCAGCAAATATTAATTTTGTTTCAGCTTCTGTTTTTCTTAATGATATTAACGGTCAGGTCTTTTCTATTTTTATATTAACAATTGCTGCAGCAGAGGCAGCAATTGGTTTAGCCATACTTGTAATCTATTTCAGAAATAAAGGAGAGATTGATGTTACCAAAATCAATCAATTAAAAGATTAATGCTAAGCTATAAGCTTCTTTTCTTTATCCCGCTCATTTCTACTTTGGTGACATACCCTTCTGGTGTCTTTCTTGGAGATAGAACAGCCCAGTTTCTTTCATCCGCGCTAATTAGTTTAGCTGCGATTTTAAGTTGGATTTTATTTATTGATTTTCATTCCTCTGGGTCTGCTGAGTCAATCATTCCTGTCTTGGATTGGTTCTTAATTTCTGGTCAGTTTTTTAATTGGGGAATTTCTGTTAATTCTTTGACCTTGATTATGTTGACTCTGGTTCTCACAGTTTCAGCACTTGTACATATCTATTCTATTGAATATATGGCACATGATAAGTCGAAAACTCGCTTTATGACATACTTAAGCTTATTCACTTTTTGTATGGTTGCTTTAGTGGTTAGCGATAATCTTGTGCAATTGTTTTTTGGATGGGAGGGCGTTGGCTTAGCCTCCTATCTTCTCATTGGTTTTTGGCATCATAAAAAATCAGCCAACCTAGCTGCTATGAAGGCATTTTTAGTTAATAGAGTTGCTGACTTCGGTTTTTTAATCGGTATTGCATCTTTGTACATATTTCTTGATACACTTTCCATCAATGAGATCATTAATCAAAGAGAATACCTTCCTTATTTCAATGTTAATTTTTTAGGAATGAGCATTGATGCTTTAACGTTTGCATGTTTTTTTCTATTTATTGGCGCAATGGGAAAGTCTGCTCAATTTGGTTTTCATACTTGGCTCCCCGATGCAATGGAAGGACCAACTCCAGTATCGGCTCTAATTCATGCTGCTACAATGGTCACGGCTGGTGTATTTTTAACAGTTCGCTTTTCTGAGCTAATGGTCATGTCTAGTTTTGTGATGACCTTTATTCTTATTATTGGACTTCTTACTGCATTTTTTGCTGCATCAGTCGGCTTCTTTCAAAAAGATATTAAAAAAGTAATTGCTTATTCTACTTGTAGCCAATTAGGTTTTATGTTTGTTGCATGCGGCCTAGGTGCTTTTAACATAGCTATTTTTCACCTGATAACACATGGCTATTTCAAAGCATTATTGTTCTTATCTTCAGGGTCTGTAATTCACGGGGTTCACGATGAGCAAGATATGGACAAAATGGGTAATCTTTTTTCTAAAATGAAATTAACAGCAATTATGATGTGGATTGGTACGCTTGCGATAGTTGGATTTCCATATTCATCTGGATATTTTTCAAAAGATCTTATTTTAAGCTCATCTTTTAATTTATTATCTATGGGTCCTTTAATTTATATTGTACTAGCGATTGTTTCTGCCATGACGGCTTTTTATTCTTTTCGATTAATTTTTAAAGTTTTTCACGGACAATATAAAGGTGATTTTGATTATAACAAAATTCATGAGTCTGGAGTATTCATGCTTGTTCCTCTCGTAATTTTATCTGTTGGTGCTTTATTTGCGGGTTACTATTTTAAAGATTTATTAGCAGGCTATGATGCTGCTAATTTTTGGAATAATGTTATTTATTTGAGTTATGAAAAAAATAAATATTCATCTTTTTTTCCTATACTCTCAAAATCCTTAGTCGCAGTTGGTGTCATCTTTGCAGTTTATTTTTATGGCTATAACTCTGATAAACTCACCTCTTTAAAATTTCAATTTAAGAATTTATATCAATTTATTTTAAATAAATGGTATTTTGATGAGCTCTATAACAAAATATTTGTAAGGCCAATATACAATTTAGGTAGTTTTCTATGGACTAAGATAGATCAAGGTCTCATAGATAAGTTTTTGCCCAATGGGAGCGCTTCAATAGTTGCCTTAATAGCCAAAAAAGCAAAAAAAATACAATCAGGTTTTATATTTGATTATACCTTTATCATCATCACTGGTTTTACTTTATTTATCAGTATTATTTTCTATGTTTCGGTATCTTAATTAATGAGTTTTCCTATTTTATCCCTGTTAATTTTAACGCCCTTAATTGGAGCACTAACCCTATCTTTATCTAATAGCTCTCAACTAAAAAATAGAACTATATTCTTATCAGGATTATGGATCTCTTCTGGTGAATTTTTG